>JAISRI010000213.1 GCA_031273735.1 Helicobacteraceae bacterium | reverse complement strand
GTTTAATAGAAGATCGTTGAACGACGTTGCATAAAATTTCTTTTGCGCTCCCTCCTCAACTCGGCAAAATAGCGACGATCGGGCAATGGCGCTTTCAAAAACGGGTTGTAAGCGCCGTTTGTTTCTTTTAATTGTCGCGGCGTTGAAACGGGAAGGTATTAAATGGGGCGGGAAGGAGGCGATGGAGGGAAGCCGCTAGGGTCTTTCGATATTCTTAAAACCTCTTAAAGCGGAGATCGCGAGAGTGGCTATTGTCGATCCGTTGTGCAAAAACGCCGTGCTAATCGGCGAAAGAATGCCGATCGCCGCAAAACATAAAATGGCGGTATTAACGGCGATCATCGTTTTCGATCCGCTATTAACGCGCGAAAGCGTTTGCTCGGCGATCGATTTTGCGTCGGCAAGCAGAAAGATATCGTCTTTAAGAAGCGTAATATCGGCGCTGATCTTAGCGATATCCGCGCCCTTTTGCATAGCGATTCCAACGTCGGCGGAGAGCAACGCGGGCGCGTCGTTTATGCCGTCGCCGACAAAGGCGCATACCATTCCGTTTTTGCCAAGCCTTTTGGCGATTTTCGCCTTTTCGTCGGGCTTTAACTCGTAATAGCGCTCGTCAAAGCCAAGCTCGTTCGAGAGCGCGATCGCCTTTTCTTTGGAGTCGCCCGTTAGCATAACGCACTTTTTTACGCCTAGTTTTCGCAAAGCCAAAAGCGCCGCTTTGCTCTCTTTGCGCGGCTCGTCTTTAAGCCACACCACGCCAAGCAACGCGCCGTCGAAGCCGATATAAAGCGGCGTTAGATTCGCGTCGTTAAACTGCGCGGCGATCGTTTTATACGATGAAAAATCAACCCCTTCGTCTTCCTCTAAAAAGTGGCGCGAACCGATAACGACCTTTTTGCCTTCCACAAACGCAAAAACGCCGTGCGCCACGATAAACTCGACGGAGGAGTGCTGAAAATGGCGCATATCGCCCTCTTTTCGCGCGGCTTCGACGATTGCCTGCGCAATGGGATGAAAATAGTGCTCCTCGATCGACGCGGCTAACGCGAGAATCTGATCTTTGCTCCAAGCGTCGTTTAGCGATATGATTTCGACCACTTCTAACTCGCCGCTTGTGATTGTCCCCGTTTTGTCAAAGATAAAAACGCTTGCCTTCGCCAGCTTCTCAAGCGATTCGGCGGACTTTACGAGCAAGCCAGTTTTGCCCGCTCGATACATCGCCGCTTTGAAGGCGACGGGGACGGTCAGCCTAAGCGCGCAAGAGTAGTCGGTCTGCAAAAGCGCTTCGACCTTCGTCAAATCGCGGCTCAAAAGAAAGGTCGCGGCGGTTAACCCAAGCGAAAAAGGGATCAGCCGATCGGCTAACCGATTTGCGCGATATTGCGATTGCGATCGGGAGCTAAGCGACTCGGCGACGACTTTGGCGATCCTAGCCGTAGCGCGATCTGCGCCGACCGCTTCGGCGTATATCTCGATACGCCCTTCCTCGACGATCGTTCCGCTCATAGCCTTTGCGCCGCGCTCTTTTCTAACGGACAGCGATTCGCCCGTCATTGCCGCTTCATTTACGGCCGCCGTCCCGCTTAAAACGATCCCGTCGACCTCGATCGTATCGCCAGCGTAGGCGACGATTACATCGCCGATTCTCGCTTCGTCCGCTTCGATACGCGTCTCTTGATCGCCGCGTTTGGCCCACACAAGCCCGCTGGAAGGGCGATTTAGCGAAAGCAGTAGATCGTCGCTTCGCCGTACGATCGCGTTTTCGACGTTTTGAGAGATCGCGATCAACAGATTTGTCGCGTTTGCCGACGCGAAGTTGCCGCGCGCAATCGAAATAGCTATCGCCGCCGCCTCCATTGTTTCGCCCGTTACGCCCTCTTTTTTGATCGCTTTAACCCCGCGCTTTAACGCGCCAAAAGAGGCGGCTAAAGTAAGCGCGAGTTTAAGCGGCGGCGGCAAAAACGGCGTAATAGCGAGCGCTACGGCGGCGCGTTTGATCGCCCCTTTGCCGTCGAAAAATCCCATCAGCCCTCTTTGGTCTGTTCGGCTTCGACTTGCGCTTTTGCCTCTTCGAAACGATCTTTCATCTCCTCGAAGGCTTCCGCGCCCGCCGTTCCTAAACGGACAATCGTTTTGAAAATAGCCTCTTGCGCCGTTTTATTGGTCAAAAGAAACGCGACCGCGCCGCCTAATAAAGCGCCTTTTATAAATTGCTCTTTTGGTTCGCCGCCAAAAACCGCTTTGGCTATATCCGATAGAATCGTCCCCGTCGTTTTTGTTTCGTTATTTTCCGCCATTGTTATCCTCCAATTTATTTAACGCCGCGATTGTAATCGCGCCCAACGCCGCGTAAGCAATCGCCTTTAGCGTTTTGCTCGCGCCAATCTCTTTGGCGACTCCCGCCGCGCAAACAAGAGCGATCGCGCCCTGCGTAGCGTAGATCGCCTTTGACGCGACGGTTTTTTTGCGCGCTCTGATCGACAAGAGCGACTGGGCGCAAAGAGCGCTTGTAAAAAGGCTACTTGTCATTTCCCGCGCCTTTTCGCGCTCTAGTTTTCTTGCCAATTTTCTCTTTTGCGCACTCGTCGATCGCCGCGACGTAATCTTTCGCGTAATCAAATTTCTTTTTAGCTTCGCGTCCGCTCTCGCCGATAAAGCGTTTAAATCTACGGCTATTTGCCGCGCCTATCACTACGGCGCCAATCGCCGCGCCTATAAAAAAACGAATCATAACGCGCTCCTTACTCGCTCTAAAATCGGTTCGCAATCGCCGCGACCAAGCGCCTCGAATAGCGACGGCGGCAACTCGTTTTGATCGTAATTGACAACCGCCGACATACTAAAAGGATTAACGCTGACGTTTGTAACCCCTTTGATAGCCTTAAATCTTTCGCCAATCGGACTTGCTAAGAGCCACGACGGAAGCTCGCCGCTTAGTTTTAGCCTTGCGCGACCGGGTATATGATGCGCCACGCTAATAAGCGCCAAAAACTCTTTTAATCGCTCCAACTCGTTCAAATTGACTACCTCTTTGTAAAAGATCGTAGTATAGCGCCAAAAGATTAAACGCGAAATGTTTTGGTTTGCCGTATGCGTTTTTTGTTAAACTTGCGGTTATTTTGGAGAAAAATATGGACGCGATCGAGCTTGTTTCGCCCTTTGATTCGCACCTGCATTTAAGAGACAACGACGCGCTTAAAACGACCGCGTCGCTTGCGCGCGAAACCTTTGCGGGCGCGATCGTTATGCCAAATCTAACGCCGCCAATCGATTCGATCGAAGCCGCCCAAGATTACAAAGCGCGGATTTTGAGTTTTTGCCAAAAGCCTTTTGAACCGATCGTTGCGATCTACCTCTCGGATACGCTAAGAGAGGAGGTTTTGGATCGGGTTAAGATCGTAAAACTCTATCCAAGCGGCGTTACGACGGGATCGGAAAACGGCGTTAAAAATATCGAACGATACGATCGCCTTTTTGCGGCTATGCAAGAGGCGGGGACGATCTTAAGCGTACACGGCGAAACAAACGGTTTTGTTCTGGATCGAGAAGCGCAGTTCGCGACGATCTACGAATCTCTGGCTAAACGTTTTCCTAGACTAAAAATCATTATGGAACATATCAGTTCCGCGACTCTTGCCAAACTGCTAGATAGATATGAAAATCTTTTTGCGACGATCACGCTTCATCATCTACTTTACACGCTAGACGATCTATTAGGATCTCAATTAAATCCTCATCTTTTTTGCAAACCGATCGTAAAAACCCCCGCCGATCGCACCGCTCTGCGCCGCCTTGCCTTTGGCGCGCATTCAAAGGTCTCGTTTGGATCGGATAGCGCTCCGCATACGCGATTGGCTAAAGAGAGCTACGGCGCGGCAGGAATCTTTTCCGCCCCCGTTTTACTGCCTAAACTTGCGGAGCTATTCGAGGAGAACTCGGCGTTGAATTATTTGCAAAGTTTCGTAAGCGACAACGCGCAAAAGATATACGGTATAAAACTTCCGCGTAAAACAATTTCGTTAATTAAAAAACCTTTTGTCGTGCAAGAGGATATTAACGGCTTTATTCCTATGTGCGCAAAAGAGACAATCCGCTGGTCTATACGTTAAAGCGCCAAGTCTAAAAGATCGTTTTTGTAGGCGGGCGGAGCGTTTGACGCGCCGTAAAACCGCGCTTTTGCTTTGTTCTTGACGCGATTTGGAGCGGCGGCGGCGCGTTATAAAAACCCTAAAAACGTTTTTGGGATCAATTGTTTAAGTTTAGGTTAAGAGTATGTAGGGTAGAGTTTGCTGGCAATTTATAACGGAAAGGTGAAAATGGCGGTTAAAATTACGGATAGTTGCATCGCTTGCGGCGGTTGCATAGACGAATGCCCGGTGGGGGCGATCGTAGACGACGGCGACAACCCAGAGGGTAACGGCATCTACTACGTTTTCGAGGATAAATGCGTGGAGTGCGACGGGCATCATAAATCTCCCGCGTGCGCGAACGCTTGTCCTACGGAAGCCTGTATCGTGTGGGCTGAAGGCAACAAAAAGGGTAAGCCGGCGGGAACTCCCGTAGTTTAATCCGTTTTGCGTATAACAGAACGCGGCGGGCGTTTGAACGATCGCGTTTTGACGAGTAAGCGCCGCGCGAAGGAGGCGATAAAGCTATCGACGCGCGGGCGCTTATTTTGCAAAAGCCCATATATGCGCGAGAAACGCCAAAAGTCTCTCGCGCGGTTTAACCCGCGTTCAATTCAAAAAAACGCGGGGCGATTTGAACCTCTGTTAGCCCCTTTATAAACGCGATTTTATAAACCGATCGCGCTTGTTAAGCGTCTTTTTGGTAAAGTCGCGCCCCTATTTTCAATCGGAAGCGAGCTTGCAATAGAAATGGAAAAAACCCTATCGATCATAAAACCAGACGCGGTAAAAAAAGGCGTTATAGGCAAGATTATTGATCGTTTTGAATCAAACGGGCTAAGGATCGCGGCGCTAAAAAAGGTTTGGCTTTCGCGCCAAAACGCCGAAGCGTTTTACGCGATTCATAAAAGCCGTCCGTTTTTTAAAGATTTGGTCGAGTTTATGACGAGCGCGCCAATCGTCGCGATAGTTTTGGAGGGCGAAAACGCCGTCGCCAAAAACCGCGAACTGATGGGCGCGACCAATCCGAAAGAGGCTAAAAGCGGCACGATTCGCGCCGATTTCGCCGAATCGATCGACGCTAACGCCGTTCATGGTAGCGACAGCGCAGAAAACGCGCGAATTGAAATCGCGCAACTTTTTGGGGCGTTTGAAATTTTATAATGCGCGTTCCTTTTTCAAGGCTCGGCTTCGCGCCGATCGCCGTTAAAGTAGCGATCGGCGAAGCGCTTTTAGAGGGCGAGCTAAAAAGAGGGTCGAAAGATCTTGCCTTTTTTTCGGGCAGACTTACGGGAAAAGTTAGATTAAACTGCGATCTATGCGCGGAAGAGTATGATTGCAATTTAAATGAAGAGATTAAGTTGGCTCTATGCGAAGGCGTTTTTGACGGCGAGAGCGAAAAGATAGAAGAGGCGATAATAGAATGCGAGGACGTAATCGATTGCAAAGAGATTTTGCGCGGCGAAATCGCGTCGATCAAATGCGATTATCACCGTTGCGAACGCTGTAAGGCGAACAACTAAAAAGGAGATTAAAATGGCAGTTCCAAAGAGAAGAGTTTCCCATACTCGCGCCGCGAAACGGCGGACGCACTATAAAATCGCGCTTAGCGCGCCCGTTAAATGTAAAAAGTGCGGCGCGTATAAGCTCCCGCACCATCTCTGCCCATCTTGCGAACTTAAAAAGTCGTAAGTCTGTGGGCAAGGTCAGGGTCGCAATCGACGCCATCGGCGGCGATTTTGGCGCTCCGCCGATTGTGGCGGGCGCGGCGCAGGCTTTAGGAGTCGCCGATTTTGAAGCGATTTTGGTTGGCGATCGCGCCGCGATACTAGCCGAATTGCCGACTAGGCTACATAACAGGGTCAAGATCGTCGAAACAAGCGAGGCGATCGCAATGGGCGATCACGCTACCGACGCGCTCAAACGCAAAGAAAGCTCGATCTATAAAGCCGTGGATCTCGTCGCAAAAAAAGAAGCCGACGCGGTCGTCTCCGCAGGGCATAGCGGCGCGACGATGAGCCTTGCCACGCTGAAGATCGGACGGCTTAAAGGCGTTTCGCGTCCCGCGATCGCCACGCTTATGCCCACCTCGATCGAAGGCAAGCATACGCTTGTGCTGGACGTGGGCGCAAATGTGGATTCTGAACCAAAGCATCTATTTCAATCGGCGATTATGGGACACGCGTACGCCAAAAACCTACTTAAAATCGACAATCCAAGGGTCGCGCTTTTATCAAACGGCGAAGAGGATAGCAAAGGCGATAAACTCGTCAAAGGTAGCTTCGCGCTACTCAAAGCCGCCCGCGAAAAGGGCTTTAACTTCGCGGGTAACGCGGAGGGCGGCGATATTTTTAGCGGAAATTTCGACGTGATCGTGTGCGACGGTTTCGTAGGCAACGCGCTTTTGAAAACCAGCGAAGGTTTAGCCAAAGCGATTGTCGACGTGATCAAAGAAAACGCGAAAAAGACGCTTTTGCGCAAGTTCGGCGGCTTGCTTTTAAAACCCGCCTTCAAAACGCTTAAAAAAAGTATGGATTACGACGAATACGGCGGCGCGCCTTTAGTCGGCGTGAATGGATCGGCGTTTATCAGTCATGGAAAAAGCACGCCAAAAGCGATTAAAAACGCCTGCTTGAACGCGATTCGTTATATCGAATCGGACGTTAATTCGCTGATCTTGCAAAATCTTGATCGCTTCTCTCCAAAAGGCGGCGATTGAGCAAAATATACGCCTCGATGCTATCGATCGGCGCGTATTCGCCGCAAAAGCGACTGACCAACGCCGATCTTGAAAAGATTGTCGATACTAGCGAAGAGTGGATCGTCAAACGAACGGGAATAAAAGAGCGGCGTATAGCGGCGGAGGACGAAGCGGCAAGCGATTTGGGCTTCGTCGCTGCAAAAAAGGCGATCGAACGCGCGGGACTGAACGCGAGCGATATAGATATGCTTATCGTAGCGACGCTCTCCGGCGATTTTCTCTTTATGCCATCTACGGCGGCGGTTTTAGCGGGCAAATTGGGTATGAAAAATATCCCCGCTTTCGACGTTTTGGCGGCTTGTAGCGGTTTTATCTACGCGCTCTCGTCCGCTAAAGCCTACGTTGAATCGGGTATGGCAAGCAACGTTTTAATCGTCGGCGCGGAAGCCTCCAGCCGCTTTATGGACTACTCCGATCGCTCCGTATGCGTGCTTTTTGGCGACGGCGCGGGCGCGGCGGTTATAGGCGCGACGGACGATCCCGCTAGGGCGATTGTCGACGTTAAAATCTCTAGCGACGGGACGGGTTGGGATAACCTTTTTATAGAGGGCGGCAGTAAAAATCCGATCCGCGAAGGCAAGCCGCACAAGCCGTATATGCAGATGAAAGGCAACGAAACCTTTAAGCTCGCCGTTCGCGCTCTGACGAACGACGTAATCGAGATTTTGGCGCGCAACAATCTTAAAGCCTCGCAAATTGTCCATTTTATCCCCCACCAAGCCAATCTGCGTATTATAAAAGCGGTCGGCGAAGCTCTCGGTTTAAGCGACGATCAGGTCGTTTTGACAATCGATCGCTACGGCAACACAAGCGCCGCGTCGATTCCTATGGCGATCAACGACGTTTATGAGGAAGGTCGCCTAAAAACGGGCGATCTAATGCTACTCGACGCTTTTGGCGGCGGACTGACTTGGGGTAGCGCTCTAGCGCGTTTTGGCGGAATTAGATAGCTTTGACGCTTTCGCTTTTATAAACTTCTGATTAGAATGGCGTAATGAAACGCAACGCCAATAAAAAGAAAAAACTATGAACCATTGGACGCGCTTAAGCGTAGAGTTTGCAAATCAGCGAAATTATTTAGACGAACTTTTTAAGATATATCCGACAATACCGGAGGGGATACGCGATATTGACGAAGAGAGATGGGCAAATATAGAAAAATGTTTTAACGGGCGCGATAATATCAACCTAATAACGCAGCTTCTCAAATTAAAGCTATTTCCGATCAAAGATTCTTACGTCGCGTATCTAAAGCGCGATCGCGGCGCGCTAGAGCGGAATCCGAATACAATCTCTCGTCTATGCGGCAGATTATACGAAATGGGTTTGGATAAGATATTTGAAAAATGTTCGGAAGCGAAAGAAACAAATAGGCAAATAGGTCCTTTATTTAAGCGTTGGCTTTCAAGCGGAGCGTTAGGCATACGACCGATCGGGCTTGAAGAGTTTCAGCAAACCGATAGAAACGCCGTTTTAGACGCTTCCGACGCGGATATGAAGCGCTGGTGCGCGATCAATTTAAACTATTCCCGCGATAAAGGATTGGATTTTGTCGCAAGATTTAATAAGAGATACGTTATTGGCGAGGCAAAGTTTTTTACGGATTTCGGAGGGCATCAAAACGCGCAATTTGCCGACGCTATAAGCACAATAACCGACAAATCGGTTAAAGCGATTACGGTTGCGATATTAGACGGAGTTTTGTATATCAAGGCAATACTAAAATGTATAAAGATATTGCGAATAAATACTCCGATCATAATATATTGAGCGCGTTATTATTGAGAGAGTTTTTATACTCGATCTGAAGTATAATTATGGAACTGTATTACAGCGGCAAGAAATCTAAAACTGAGATATTAGAGAATACCCCAGAATGCGAATTTAATCGTAATATAAACGCCAAAAATTTGCTTATTGAAGGCGATAATTTGTATGTTTTACAGGCGTTACGAAAAACATATCAGTTTGAAAATAAAATAGACTTAATTTATATCGATCCGCCGTTTTCCACAAATAATAAATATACTATCGGCGGCGATCGGGTAAGCACGATCAGCAAAAGCGCAAACGACGATATTGCTTATATCGACGATAAAAAAGGTTTTCGGTTTATAGAGTATCTGCGCGAGCGCTTAATTATCGCTAGAGAGTTATTATCCGAACAAGGCTCTATCTATTTGCATATTGATTATAAAATAGGTCATTACGTAAAAATAATTATGGACGAAGCGTTTGGAATCGATAATTTTCGCAACGACATAACAAGGATCAAATGCAATCCTAAAAACTTTGATAGAAAAGCGTATGGAAACATTAAAGATATGATACTTTTTTATTCCAAATCAAAAAATCCGATATGGAACGATCCGAAAATATCTTTTAGCGATAGCGATAAAACAAAATTATTTAAGAAGATCGATAAAAACAAAGGGCATATACTACCATACCGCTACACGCGCCCGGAGAAACGCAAAACGGCGCAACCTCAACGCAGTTCAAAGGGCTTAATCCGCCTAAAGGCAGGCATTGGCGTTGCAATCCAAAAGAGCTTGAGGAGCTAGACAAAAACGGGCTTATCGAGTGGTCGAGAAACGGCAATCCAAGAAAAATTATTTACGCGGACGAAAGAGAAGGAAAGAAAATGCAGGATATATGGGAGTTTAAAGATTATCAATATCCGACTTATCCTACGGAAAAAAATATAGAGCTATTAAAGACAATTATCAAAGCCTCTTCAAATGAAAACAGTATCGTTCTTGATTTTTTCTGCGGTTCGGGCGTTACGTTAGCCGCCGCGCAAGAGCTAAGCAGAAATTGGATCGGCGTAGATAAATCAAAAAAGGCGATTCAAACGACGATAGACAGATTGGCAAGCCTTGATAAAACATTGTTTTGCGAACATAAATACTCCTATTTAGAAGAGGTAAAAAACCATAATAGCGACGAAATAAGAACAACGTCAAAAACGTTTAAGATAGCCTAGCGGCGGATTATTTGTTCTCGTTTTGCTCGATCGTTTTTAACGAGCTTTCTTTTATCGATCGATAAAGTTTTAATAAAGAGATGAAAAACGTCGTGATCGCTGGACCTAATATCATACCCCAAAAACCGAACGAGGCAAGCCCAGCAATAATCGAAAAAAAGATCAAAAGCTCGTTAAAATAAACGGGGGTTTTGACTAAAAGCTGATTAACGTATTTAATAATGATCGGTTTAACAAAGTTATCTACCAATCCAATGCCGATAAACGAATAAACCGCTATAATTACGGCGGAAACCGTATTGCCGTTAGAAAGCTCTATTAAAGCTATAGGCGCCCATATAAGCGCGCCTCCGACGACGGGAACTAAAGAGGCAAACCCGTATAAAATCCCCAACAAAAGCGGATCGTATCCATAAGCCGCGCCGATAAAAGAAAAGAGTATGCCTTCCAATACAGCCGTTAATATGATCGAATAAAATACGACGCTCATAACGTTTGCCACTTCAAAAAATATATCGCTCGCCTCTTTTTTATTCATAGGCAAAACGCCCTGAAAATAAACCGCGAGATTTTTACCGTAATAGGTGGCGAAAAAGAAGAATATAACTATTAACGCCATATCTTTTATAAATCCCGCGCTTTTTTCTCCCATAGCTCTCGCAAAAGACACAAAAGCCGATGAGATTTTCGCTTCGTCTAAATACTCTTCAATATTCGGTTTTATGAAGTCCATCGATTCTGGTAGCGACAGATCGATCGCGGAGATATATTGAACGATTTTTTCTATTGGATTCGCGTCAAAGTGAATTAGGTTTGTCGCCGTCGTTACGACATAGCTAATTGGAGCGAAAAACAACAAGAGCAAAATCGTTGTAGTCAGTATAGAGGAAAAAAACGAATACTTAACGATTTTTTTGATATAAAGATTCACGCTAGACATAGCGATAGCAAGCAACGAAGCGATCGTAATATCTACTAAAAACGGCAGATATAGTCGGAACATTAAATATAACGTTATCAACAATACGCATAACAAAAAAAATCGATTACTATTCATCAAAATTTCCCAAACTTAGCTTGCGGCTCCTCGCGCGCTATCGGTATTATTCCAGCCCGATTCTTTATAAGGCAAAAAAGCGCGATTATACGCTCTATGCCGCAATACGGCGGTCTTGCATTGTCAAAGACGGTTTTCAAAATCCGCTGATCCAAAAGTATCGCTCTTAGCGCTCCAGAAACCTTATTCTTCGCGCCGCCTCGCAGAAAATATGATTGCCGTCGGCGGCGCGTAAATGCGATAGATTATTTGTTCTCGTTTTGTTCGATCCGTTTTTAACAAGAGGTTTGCGATCTTATTTTCGACGGAATGAACCGGCTCCCCACGAAAAACTTTCGAGCTCTTCTCTTTTTTCATTCTGAACCGAGATTCTTGCCACCTTATCGGTTACGCTGAAAACAATGAAATATAATTTGCCTTTCTCATACTCGTAATTAAGCCCTAGATTCTCTATGGAATACGAATCTGGAGAATACAAATCGGGATTGCTCGGATCTCCGATTTTTAATACGAGCATAGTCTTTCCCGCTTTGATAGACGCGCCGCTTCCTTCGAGCGTCGAACTCCACGAAACCTCTTTACCATTGTAATCGGTAACTGTGAGCCAACCGCCCGATAGCGTATCTACAAGAATAACTTTTGCCGTCTGCTCTTCCGATACGTCTTGGTCAAAAACGATATAAGTTTTTGAGCATGAGAGCATAAAAAAAGTAACGATAGGGATAAAAAACCAAAGCGTTTTTTTCATAGCGTTCTACCTTTGCGATTTAGGCGTTAAACTTGCAATCCTATCAAATTTCGCCTTAAAAATGAACAAAACCGCCGCAACAGGATTTATGTCTTGCCTTCGCATTTTGCTAAGCGTCATCTAAGCGGCGCTTACCAAGAGCGGAGCCTGTTTTTGTTTTCGTCCGTTATGTAATATTCAAATTTGAAACCTACGAGATCGAAGAATATGTAGTAGGTTTTGCCTTTCTCAAAGTTATAATCAATGCTTAAATCTTTGGCGAAATACCCTCTGCCTCCCTGCCAAACGGTACCGTCGAAAATCAATCGCGTTTCGCCCGCTTTGATCGCTACGTCGGTTCCCGCGAACGACGATTCCCACGAAACCTTCTGTCCGTTGTAACTTTTCGCCTCGAGCGTCCCGCCCCCCATCGTCGTCTCGAAAACAAGATGCGCCCGATCGCTTTCGGCGCTTTTCTCGTCAAAAACGATAAACGTTTTTGAGCAAGAGAGCGAAAATAGCGCCAATACAAACGTTAGCGCCAATCGTAGAAGCTTCATAACGTCCCCCTTCTTGCCGCAAGCGGCTTAATAGCCTCATTATAGCGTCGTCGCGCTTACGCGTTGAGGCGCATTTGGCTAAAATCTAAGCTAATTATATCGTTTCGCAAGGATTGCGTTGAGCGCGCTAAAGCATATCTTTATATCGTTTATACCTCCGCTTTTGATCGTCGTTTTAAGCGCGACGCTCGCCTACTCTCACACAATCGGCGTAACTCCAATCGCGCCCGATTTGGCGGTCTTCTGCGCGGCGATCGCCCTTGCGATTGCGATCATTTTTGGGGCGGTTTTGCAGAAATCGTCGATCGCCTGCGCCGCGTTTTTCGCGATCGCGCTCTTTTGGCTGATCGTCGGCGGGCGAATGGAAAACGCCTCTTTAGAGTGCGTTAAAGCGCTCGGCTGGCACCTGCTTCCGATCGTAAATCTTGGAATGGCGTTTTTTAGCGAACGTCCGATCTGGTCTGCCGAGGGGATTTTGCGGCTTTTGTGCGCGGCGATCGCGCTGTTTTTGATCGTCTTATTAAGCGTCAGCCCCTACGCGATCGGCGCGGCGGCTACGCTTGAATACGGCTTTGGCGACGCCGTTTTGGGCGTTCCAAAAGGCGCGGCGGCGATCTACGCGCTTTCGTGGATTCTATTTTTGGCTAAGGCGTTTTCGCAGGAGCGCAAACTTATCCCGATCGCTCTTGGCGCGGCTTGCGGCGCGTTTTTCGCGGGGCTTGTTTTTATCTCCGATCGCGCTCTGTGCGCTATATTTTTCGGCGCGGGCGCCGCGATCTTGATTGTTGGATCGCTGCCTTTTACCTTCGTTAAACAAGCGGCGAAAGAAAAAACGCCGCCGCTAGAAAAAGAAAAAACGCCCAAAAAGCGATCTATGCCGCTAACCGCGCCGCGAGAGCGCGTAACGTTTTCAAAAGAGACGCTTTTGAAAGGCGCGAAATCGCTATTTGATCGCGCCAAAACCCCGCTTATTTTGGCGCATCCCGATCTGCGATTTTTCAGCGCGCAGAGCAAAATTAGCGTCGTGCTTTCGCCCGCCTACTACTGGTATAAACGCTCCGACGCGCCCTTTAAGAGCCGTCGCGCCGCCAAGCGTTTCGCCGCGTCGATCTTTTTTGGTTGGATTCCCGAAGGCGACTATCGCTATTTTGCTTTTCGCGAGGAAAACGGCTGGGGATTTATCGCCTGCGATCCAAGCGACATAGCGCGGAGGTTAAATGAACAGGGGCTTGATCTCTTGCAGATTTCGCGGGTCTATTTCGCCCAAAGCGCACTCGATGCGATCGACTCGCCAATCGAGCTTTCAAATAATTTTGCGCTTAGTTTTATCGAGGGCGCTTGGGTAACGTTGCCGATAAAATTCGCCGCGAACGCGAAGCGATTCGACGAAACGCCCCGCGCTTTGAGCGCGCCGAGTTTCGCTCTTTCGCGATCGGAAGAAACGGGCGATATACCGCAAAAACGTTTTTGGGCGGCGGCTTCGTTTCTACTGCTTTTGATAGGTTCGATCGCGATCGATATTTTCAGAATGACAAGCGCCGCGAACGCCCTTAATAGCGAACGCGTAGCGATCTTGGAACGCTCTAAACTGCCCGCGACGCAGATGCAGTTAGAGAGCATAGAGCGCAGATTAAATCAGATCGCCGCCGCGCAACGAGGGCTTAGAGAAACCCTGGCTAAACTGTTTTCGCTTTCGCAAAGCGCAAGGCTGGAAAAGCTGGATTTTGAAGGGCGGACTATTGCGGCGCGTTTCGCTCCATTGGAAGAAAACGGCGCTCAAGCGATTATCGATCGCCTAAAAAGCGCGTTGCCAGACGCGGAGGCGCGGATTCAAGATAATATCGTTTGGGCGGCGATCAAATGGTAAGAGTTAAGCTCTGGCACATTTTGACGGCGCTTTGCGCGGCGCTATTTATTTTATTGCTTTGGCGCGTCGCCGCGAAAAACGCGCTGATCGAAGCGAGGCTGGAAAACCAAAAAATCGCGCAAACGGCGGAACGAATCGTCAGACTCCGATCGGAGTGGGAGAGCTCTCAAGCGGTAAAGTCAAAGGCGCAAACGCTATTTAACGACGAAGCGTTAAAACAGCGCGGAAACGCTCAACAGAACGCGCAGGGGATCAAAGCGGAGTATAGAAACCTCGACGCGACGGCGCTAAGCCGTTTGACGCGGACGCTGTTAGAATCGCCAATTCCTTTAAAGAGCTTTTCGGCGGAGCGCAAAGGGGATCAATCCGCCGACGTTAGCTTGGAAATCGTATGGTAAAAAAGATCGTAGCGGGTCTGATTTGGGCGATTGTCGTTTTGGAGGCGCTCGTATTTTTCACGCCTAAAAGAGAGCTATATTTTTTAGCCGAGCGCTATTTAGAACCGCTGAATATCGTCATTAACGGCGAAGAGGCGTCGGATTTTGGCTGGCTCTTTTCGCTTAAAGGCGGCTCGATCGTATACGACAAGATGAACGCCGCCAAGAACGAAAATATCTCTTTTTTAACGACAATCTTTTACAACCGCCTTTCGATCGCTTCGTTTAATCTTTCAAACGAGCTTGCGGCGGCGGTTCCCGCGAGGGTAGATTTTTTAGAAGCGCGGCATACGATTTTTGTTCCGCATAAGATTTTTTTAAGCGGCGAAGGCGAATTTGGCGCGTTTTCAGGCTCGATCGACCTATTTTCTCGCAAAATAATCCTCGCAATTAACGCGCCGTCGCAAATTCAACAAAAATATGGACAGATTTTTGCTAGGTTAGAGAAAACGCCAGAAGGATTTGTCTATGCGTATGATTATTGACAGGCTTTCTCCAGAGTGGCAGACTAGGTTTGCCGCCTTTGGTTTTCTCTGCGCTTCGTTCGCTTTAGCCGCGGCGATCGCAAGACTTTTTCTGCCCGATAGCTCGATCGAAAAGACCTTTTCCGCGCCCTTTAACTTTGCGCGCTCCTATCCGCTAGAACGCGCTTTGGGAATCGGCGACGCGGCAATCGCGCAAAACGGCTCCGCTACCGCCTCGACTCCAATCGCCCTATCGCTCGACGGGTTAAAGCTAAAGGCGATCTACGCCGAAGGCGACAAAAACGGCTTCGTAGTTATCGACGACGGCAAAACGCTAACCTTTGTCGGCGTAGGCGAAAATCTGCGGGGCTACACGCTTAACGCGGTCGAGTCGAAAAAGGCGATCTTTTTAAAAGACGGGGCAAGCTACGCGCTAAACCTCGAGGATAAAACCCGCGAAGCGCGGATAGGATCGGGCGCGAGAAGCGCCGCGCAAAGCGCGATCAACGCGCCGCAAACAAAAAGCGTCGTCGGACGCGACGAGCTTGCGAAATACCGCCAAAACCCTCGCTTGATTTGGGATAATATTGGAATCGCGCCGATTTCGGAAAACGGGAAGTTTAAAGAGTTTCGCGTAACTTTCGTGGCGAAAAACTCGGTTTTTAGCGAATTGGGCTTGCAAGCGGGAGACGCGCTTAAAAGCGCGAACGGCATCGAGTTGGACGGATACGCCGCCGCTCTGCGCCTTTATGCGGAGATCGATAAAATGGATAGCTTTCGTATGACGATTATCAGAAATAACCAAATAAAAGAGCTTGCCTATGAGATTCGTTAGCGTCGTTTTGACGTTATTTTGCCTATGTTTTGCCGCGCCCCCGCAGAGCGCTCGGCAGACCGTCGAGATAAATTTTACCGATCTGCCGATCGAAGAGTTTTTGAAGATGACTTCTAGGATTATGGGCAAAAATCTGCTTCTTGCGCAGCGAGTCGCTGGAAACGTCGATTTTATCAGCGCCAGCGAGGTTTATAAAGACGATATTTTGCAGCTTGCCTTGAGCGTTTTAGCCACGCGTGGTTTGACGCTCGTCGAGGAAGGAAGCTACTATAAAGTGGTGCGTTTAGCCGAAGCCGCGCAGGAGAATATCCCCGTCGTCAGCGGAACGGCGAGCGGCTCTCTTATGGTAACGCAGACGATTCGTATCGAAGAGGAGAACGTAGATATTATCGTCCAAAAAATCCGTCATCTGCTTTCGCCCGCCGCCAAACTCGTAACGATGAGAGAGTCCAATTCGATGGTGGTGAGCGACTATCCGTCCAATATCAACACGATTCGGCAGGTAATCGGCGATCTTGTAGATAAACGCGCTTTAACCGTCGAGTTTATCGCGCTTAAAAACGTCAAAGCCGCGTCGATCGTAACCTCTTTGCAACAGATCGTCAAGGGCGTGTTAAACCCGCGAGTGGTCGATAACGAAGTTCAAATCCTAAAAGACGACGCTTCCAACGCGATCCTCGTTACGGGCAGACCGAAGCATATCGCTATGATTAAATCGATTATCAATCGCCTCGACGTGGAAAACAACAAAGCCACGCCTTCGGCGGAGGTTATATTTCTGCAAAACTCCGAAGCGACCGCGCTTGTCAAAATCCTTACCGGCGTTTTAGATAAAACCGTCGCCAATCCCGCCGAACAAAAGATAAAACCCACCCTTAGCGCCGACGAAGAGATGAACGTGATAATCGCGGTAGGAATGCCCGAAGACGTAGCGTCGATCAAGGCGCTGATTAAATCTCTCGATCTGCCGCGCCAACAGGTCTATGTTCAAGCGACGATCGTCGAAATCAGCGACAGCCTAGCCGATCAGATTGGCATAACCTACGGCGTAGACGGCGCGGCTGTAGGCGGCAACGGCATATACACCTTAGGCGCTTCGCTTACGGGAAGCGTTCCTGCGGCGGTGAGCGGGGCTATTTTAAGCCAACTGCAAAAAACCGACGCAAACGGCAACGTCAAAGTTGAAAGCGCGACCGCGCTGGCGGTGGGCGTGGGATTAAACCTGCTTACCAGCAACCAAGCCGCGGAAGTGCTATCCGAACCGTCGATTCTCTGCGTCAATAACAAAGAATCCACGATTTACGTGGGCGAAACGCGATCGATTCTAACGTCGGAAACGACGACAAGCGCGGGTATTCCCACAAGAAACTACGCTCGTCAGGACATCGGTTTAACGCTAAAAGTCAAACCGCGCCTTTCGACCAATAAAAAAGTCGCGCTCACGATCGAAGCCCAACTAGAAGGGATCGTAGGCGTAGATGGAAGCGCGCAACCCACGACGACCAAACGGCGCGTTTTAACAAGCGCAATCGTTAGCGACGGCGAACCCGTGATTTTGGGCGGGCTGATCAAAAACGAAGAGATCAAAACGGAAACAAAAGTGCCGTTCGTTTCGGCGATCCCCTTTGTGGGCAATCTCTTTCGTAACACGCAAGAGGGTATCAATAAAACGAGTCTGGTCGTGATCGTAACGCCCTATATTGTGGAAAAAAGCGAGGATCTATCGTCTTTAAGAGCGCGTTTAAGCCAACTGGAAGCGATTCGTTTGCAATACGCCAAAGAGATTATCAAACATGTCGATAGCCGCAAACGTTGAGTTTCAAAGACTTAGCCGCCACGATTTAGAGCCCTCCTCTTTCGAGGGGATCGACTCCGCGCTGGCGCTAAAATACTACGCGCTTTTTGCGAAGGTCGGCGGCGAAGTCGCGATCTGTCTTGGCGAACCATATTTGGCGGAATCGCTAGGCTTTCTTAGTAAATACGCGCCCGAAGCGCCGATTTACCTGCTTGATCAAGAGAGCTTCGATCGCCTCTATAATCGCTTTTTAGAACAACGCACGGATAAGGAGTTAAGCGCGATCGGCGGCGCGGACAATCGCATAAACGAGGTCGCCGAAGAGGAAGAGGGCTTTAGCCTAGCCGAGTTTTTGCGCAACAAAGCCGATCTGCTTAACAGCGAGGAAGCCGCCCCAATTATTCGTTTTGTCAACGCGCTCTTTTATCAGGCTATCAAAAAGGGCGCAAGCGACATTCACATCGAAGCGCACGAACGCAAAGGCGAAGTGCGCTTTAGGATCGACGGCGCTTTGGTTAAATACGTCGATCTGGATCTACGCATTATCAATCTTGTGATCAGCCGCATAAAGGTCATAAGCAACCTCGATATATCCGAAAAGCGCCTGGCTCAAGACGGGCGCACGCAGGTTAATATCGCCAAACGCGCTTTGGATATTCGCGTTTCCGTGTTGCCGACATACTACGGCGAACGCGTCGTTATGCGGATATTGATGGAGAGCGCGGAGATTCCCCATCTGCAACAGCTTGGCTTCGAGCCGAGCTTGATCGCGCGTTTAGCGGCGCTACTGGAACACTCGCACGGGATCATTCTCGTTACAGGACCTACGGGAAGCGGCAAATCTACCACGCTTCATAGTTTTTTGCAACAGATCGCCACGCCGCAAAAGAATGTGATCACCGTGGAAGACCCCGTAGAATACAAAGCGGACAATATCAATCAGGTTCAAGCAAACGCCAAAGTGGGGCTTACTTTCGCGGCGGGCTTAAGATCAATCTTGCGTCAAGATCCCGACGTGGTGATGATCGGCGAAATACGCGACGGCGAAACGGCGTCGATTGCCATTCAAGCCGCTTTGACGGGACACCTTGTCTTTTCCACTTTGCACACCAATACCTCTACGGGCGCGATCACGCGGCTTGTCGATATGGGCGTAGAACGGTTTTTGGTCAGTTCGTCGCTTTTGGGAGTTTTGGCGCAGCGATTAGCGCGGAAGTTATGCGAAAAATGCAAGATCGAAGACGAGTTAGCCGAAAGTTACGAAACGGAGTTTGGCATAAAACGCGGAACCAAAATCTACAAAGCGGGCGGCTGCCCCGAATGCAACCATACGGGCTACAAAGGCAGAAGGGCGATTGGCGAGCTGTTTATTCCCGACGACGAAGCGATTGCGCTTTTCAAAGAGACGATCGAAGAACACGCGATTCGCGATCTAGCTATTAAAAAAGGCATGCGGACTTTGCAACATCAGCTTATCTCCCTCGTAGCCGAAGGAGTAACAAGTATGGACGAAGCGATCAGAATTGGCATTAAATCTAAATAATTAACAAATTCCGAAAACTCGCTCGTTTTCAGCCTAAAGGATAAAAGCAAGAATCGATCGCAAAATACGCGCATTTTCAACAAATCCGCCACGCTTAGTCCTTCCTGTCCAAGTCAATCATTTCGTTGAAGCGAAGAGAAAGCGTCAACGAAATGATTGACTTGGACAGGAATGACCGAATACGACAGATTTACCTATAACAAAACAACAGATTGCAACTTATAATTTCAATCGCGAATTAGTTTATTTTTGCCTAGAATTTGCAACATACCGCATTCGCCTAGTTCGCACGCTTTTCTCGCGTCTTTTGTCGCATTTTTCAGATCGCCTAATTTGCCATAAGCGCGTCCGCGATTATAGTAAGCTTTGACGTGGTTTGGATTTATTTTAATCGCTTGCGTCCAATCGACGATCGCTTTGCCGTAATCGCCTAACATACTGTAAGCGTTCCCGCGATTATTGTAAGCCATTGCGTGGTTCGGATCGATCTTAATCGCTTGCGTATAATCAGCGATCGATTTGGAGTAATCGCCTAATTCATTGTAGGTATGTCCGCGCAAACCATAAGCGAACGCGCTTTTTGGATTTTCTTTGATGGCAATCGAAAATTGTTTAACCGCCTCTTGAAAATTACCGCTTTCAAAAGCCGCAATTCCTTTATCAGCGCTATCCGCATAAGCAAAAGCCGCCGTTAAAGCCAAAGCGATAAACGCTTTACCGATCGTTCTCATTTTTATCCTTTCTTTATTTACATTGTTTTACATATAGCAAAGATAGATCGTTACTTACAATTTCAGTCGCGAATCAACTTATTTTCGCCTAGAAATTGTAATACACGGCAATCGCCTAGTTCGCACGCTTTCTTGCGTTTTTCGTTACTCTTTTATAGTTTTAACGACGCATAAATAATGGCGTTACCGATATGGATTCAAACAACCCATTTTTTCTACTGTTTTCATATATTCTTCGTATGCTCCTCCGCTTAAGTTTTGTCCGTGCGTAAGCATATTCCAACAAAACTCCTCGCGTTTAGCTTGCTGGCTTTTAGGTTGATTCTTTTGAATAAGCAACAGTCCTTCGCAGTCGCCAAGATCGCACGCTTTACGAGCGTCCTGCATTGCAGACTGAAAGTCGCCGGAAAGATTAAATATGACAGCGCGCATACTGTATGACACCGCATCGTTTGGATTGATTCTTATCGCCCTAGAAAAATCGCTTAGCGCTTTAGCGTTGTCTTCGAATTTTAGATAAATAAACCCGCGCATCCTATATGCGCCGGCATCGTTCGGATCGAGCTTAATCGCTTGGGTGAAATCGGCAATCGCTTTGGAATAATCGCCTAAACTACCGTAAGCCAATCCGCGCAAAACATAAGCGGCGTCCCTTTTTGGATTTTCTTTGATGGCGATCGAAAATTGTTTAACTGCCTCTTGCAAATTACCGTTTTCAAAAGCCGCAATTCCTTTATCGACGCTATCCGCATAAGCAAAAACCGCCGTTAAAACCAAAGCGATAAACGCTCGAACAATAAACCTCACCTTTTTCTCCTTTTCTATTTAGGCATTCAATAAATCCAATTGCGTCCGCAACCAGAATAATCATTTTTACATCTAATCAATTTGTTATAGGCGTTGCAGCCCTCTTGCAAACCTATATTGCACGCACTCTCAAAGCTATCCAACGCTTTTTCGTGACTCAATATAGCGCCTTTTCCCGTATAGTGCGCCATACCTTGATCGAAGTAGTATTTAGCGTTTGCTCTTCCCATTTGCTGTAAATCGTTTCTCCATTTTTGCTCTTCTTTCTTTATCTGTCGATCGCTTTTTAGAGCGTTGGGAAAAGATTGGGGTATGTTGTCGTTGTTACGAATGGGAAGGTATATCAAAAGAGTAAAAACCGCAATCCCAAAAAACGCTTTAACAAAATCTTCTACCTCCACTTACCTATCCTCCAAAATTAGGTTTGCCCATATCAAGCTATCGCAATCAAGCGCGAAAGCCGCCGATAAAACCAAAACGATAAACGCTTTACCGATCATTTTCATCTTTCCCCATAGGCGCCGCAACCTTTTTGCGAACCTAAGTTGCACGCCTCTTTGAAACATTCCAACGCTTTATAGTGGCTAAATGGCGCTCCGTTTCCGCTTAAATGCGCCATACCTTTGTTGTAGCTAAACTCGGCTTGAGTTTGCGCGTTTAAGCCTTGCGGAATGAGAGCGTTTAGCGCCAACAAGCCCACAATAAACGCTATCTTAAATAGCTTTGCCATTGCCTTATTTTCCTTTCTGTATTGGCATATCAAGTTGAGTTTTGCAACCTCCAAAACTCAATGGCTAATATCATTCATCTCGAAATGCGCTTATTCCCTTGCGCATCAAAAGCGCCGCGATCGCCATCACAAATATTATTCCTAGCCATTCCACCGCGCACCCCTTGTTTAGTTACGTTTGCTCGAACGCGTTTTTGATCGCCAATATAATGGCGGCTATAACCGTTATGACTATAAAAAACACAAAGCCTGCCAAAAGAGACTCTATCAAGTTGCGTGAATTTATAAACGCAAGTAACGTCATGGCTAAACCAAACCAAAAACCGACGACCGACGCTTTTTCAATAACGCTCATCGTCGCCACTTTCCGTCAAATGACGCGTCTATCGCGTCCGCTCTTTGTTTTTCCGCCACTTTGCTCTCCCCCTTTGAATACTTCTTGTATAAGTATACACTTCTTGACCTTAAACATTGCTGATAATTTGGATAATTTTTAACATCTTGGATACGCATTGTTATGAACGTCGTCGATAAAATCAACGCGCTGATAGCCGATCGGGGCATAAGCAAGTCGCAGTTTGCGCAGGCGCTTATGGAGCTAGAACCGCGTCTAAACAGCACCGGCGAAACGCCTTCCAGATCCAGCATTTACCACTATCTTAACGGCGCTAGAGAGCTTAGGGTGGAGCTAATCCCATACATAGCGCGGGTTCTTGGAGTCAATGAGAACGAGCTGTTTAGCGAGGAGGTGGAAAACTCTTTTGGCGTCGATACCGCCCTTAGTAAGGAAGGGCGCGAGATTATGAGTCTTCTGCCCTATGCGTCGGCAAGTATGATCCGCAATATCAAAGAATCGCTGTTGCGTTGCAAAAGGGCGCAGCAGGAGTTTCGCATATAGACCTACAAACGGGCGACGTAAGAGGCGCTAAGTAGATCGTGGAGCGTTTTTTTATCCTTGCGAAAAGCGGGAAGCAAAACGCCGATCACGCTAAAAAAACTAACGCATTCGCAAATAAAACGCCAGCAGGCTTGCGGAAAATAGATTGTTTTATTCGTTTTTTCGCTTAAAACGATCAGGCGCATATATTTTTTGCCGGGCGTGTAGCCTTTGCGCGTCCAGAACCAAAGAACGATCGCGCCGTAAGCCGCAACGAGCGCAAGCCACGCGATCAGCGGCTTTTCTTCAAAGCCGATCGTTTGGTGGATAACGAAAGTAAGCGGAACGACGATCATAAAAATATCGACGATTGACGCGGTAAATCTAGCCCAAAATCCGGCGCGTTTAATTAAAGCCATAAAGTATTTTAGAGAAAATGCGATAAAGCCGCCGATCGTTCGGATTAGACGAAAATCCAAAAGGATCAAAAAATCGCAAACGGGTTGATGTATTACGCGCTAAGATCGGCTAGATCCATTCGGGCGATCTTGTATGAGATCGCGCCGTTTTCGATATTAACGATCGTAAAAAACTCTTTGCTTTCGATTAAATAATCGCCGTCCATTTGAACGCTAAAAGAGGATATATCTAGCTTTTTACCCACGAAAAGTTCGCTATGATCTTTTGCGTAAAAATTGCGGGGCAGATCGATATATTTTAGCGGATCAAGAGGCTTTTCGCCATCGTAAGTAAAACGCCCTTCGCTAAGACGCTCTAAATAGCTTAACGATCCCTCGCAACCGAGTTTCGTAGCAATATCGCGTCCGAGCGATCGTATATAAGCGCCCTCGCTTACCGTGCACTCAAAAGATAAAAACGGATTGTTATAAGCGATTAGCCGTAAATCGTAAATCGTAACTTTTCGCGGCTTAATATCGACCTCTTCGCCTTTTCGCGCTAATTTATACGCTCTTTGCCCGTCTATTTTGATCGCGCTAAAAGCGGGCGGAAGCTGTTCGATCTCGCCTAAAAACTCGCTAAAAACGCCCGCGATCGACGCGGTTTCCAAACGCGGCGCGGCGGTTATTCGAGCGATTTTTTCTATATCGAGCGAGGGGCTTTGCGCGCCAAGCCACAGTGTAGCTCTGTATCGTTTAGGCGTTTTGGCGAGGTATGAAAAAAGGCGCGAATACCGCCCGAACGCGACGATCAGGGCGCCTTTGGCGCAGGGGTCTAATACGCCCGAAAAGCCCGCGCTTTTAACGCCGTAGCGCCTCTTTAGCCGCGACAAATAACTATTTGAACCGACAAAAAGCGGTTTTTTTGCGACAAATAGGCGATTCATTTTCGTTTAAGCTCTAAATCCTCTCTCTTGTTTCTCCTCTTTTCGCCCGCCATTCGTGGGTTTTGGCGCGAACTCGCGGCAGGGAAACCCGCTACTTTCGCGCACCGTCGCGCTAGGAATCTGGGCGTCTTTGAAACCGAAAAACGCGCAGGCGTAAGGGCGGGCGTTCTCCCATGTGATCTTAAAATGGCGGCATTTACGGCAATCGATCCGTTCCATTATCTATATCTTAACCAGCCTCCTGTTAAAATACGTTTCAAAATCCAACTAAGGCGTTTCGTGGCAAGCAAAGATCTCACCAATTTTGAAGAGATACAACCAATCGACATTGAAGAATCGCTAAAAACCAGCTATCTTGACTACTCTATGAGCGTCATTATCGGGCGCGCTCTACCCGACTTTCGCGACGGCTTGAAACCCGTTCACCGCCGTATTCTCCACGCTATGAACGAGCTAAACCTATCGCCGCGAACGGCGTATAAAAAATCGGCGCGTATCGTGGGCGACGTGATCGGTAAATATCACCCGCACGGCGATACCGCGGTTTATGACGCGCTTGTGCGAATGGCGCAGAGCTTCTCTATGCGCGCCCCGTTGGTAGACGGGCAGGGCAACTTTGGTAGCGTCGACGGCGATAGCGCGGCGGCTATGCGTTACACGGAAGCGCGAATGACGGCGATCGCCGAAGAGCTGTTAGCGGACATCGACAAAGACACGGTGGATTTTATCCCCAACTACGACGACAGCCTTCAAGAACCCGACGTGTTGCCAAGCCGTATTCCGTCGCTTCTCGTCAATGGTAGCGGCGGGATCGCGGTGGGAATGGCGACAAATATTCCGCCGCATAACTTAGAAGAGACGATCAACGCGCTTGTTTATCTTATAGATAATCCCGACGCGACTAGCGACGATCTGATGAGTTTTATCCCCGGTCCAGACTTTCCCACAGGCGGTATTATTTACGGCAAAAAAGGGATAATCGAAGCGTATCAAACGGGGCGCGGGCGCATAAGAGTGCGCGCTAAAACTCACGTCGAGCAAACCGCAAAAAAAGAAATGATCGTTATCGACGAACTGCCCTATCAAGTCAATAAAGCGGCGTTGATCAAGTCGATCGACGAATTGGTTAAAGAAAAACAGGTCGAAGGCATTAGCGAGGTGCGCGACGAATCCGATCGCGACGGTATGCGCGTGGCGATCGAGCTTAAACGCGACGCTTTGGCGGAGATCGTGCTAAATAATCTCTTCAAATCGACGACAATGACCGTAACTTTTGGGATCATTATGCTTGGCATCTATAATAAAGAACCTCGCATTTTGAACCTAGCGCAAACGCTTACAATCTTTTTGGCGCACCGCAAAACGGTCGTGATTCGCCGCACTATTTTTGATCTTGAAAAAGCGCGAGCGCGAGCGCATATTTTAGAGGGGCTTAGAATAGCGCTGGATCATATAGACGAGATTGTGGCGTTGATTCGCGCAAGCAAAGACGTAGAAGGCGCTAGAGCGGCGCTGATCGAGCGTTTTAGTTTTAGCGACAAACAAGCGCAGGCGATTTTGGAAATGCGTTTGCAACGTTTGACGGGGCTCGAACGAGACAAGATCGAAAACGAATACCAAGAGCTTTTGAAGTTAATCGAAAAACTTAGCGCGATTCTAAAGAGCGACGAACTGCTAAACAAAACGATCAAAGACGAGTTTTTAGAGATCAAGGCGCGTTATCCTATGCCGCGCTTAACGACGATCGAGGACGATTACGACGATATAGACGTAGAGGATCTGATCCCCAACGAGCCAATGGTGGTTACGATCACCCATCGCGGCTATATCAAACGCGTTAATCTAAAGAGTTACGAAAAGCAAAATCGAGGCGGCAAAGGCAAGCTCGCCGTAACGACCTACGAAGACGACTTTATCGAAAGTTTCTTTGTGGCGGACACGCATAATACTTTGCTGTTTGTTACCAACAAAGGGCAGTTATATTGGTTGAAGGTTTATCGCATTCCAGAGGCGGGACGCGGAGCGAAAGGCAAAGCCGTCGTAAATCTTATTAACTTGCGCGAAGACGAAAAGATCAAAGCGATCATTCCCACGACGGATTTCGACGAATCAAAATCGTTAGTGTTTTTCACGCGAAACGGGCTTGTAAAACGCACAAAGTTAAGCGAATACAGCAATATCCGAAACGTTGGCGTTCGCGCTATCAACCTTGACGAGGACGACGAGATTGTAACGGCGCAGATCGCTACGTCGGAAACAAAGGAGATATTTATCATCACCGAAAAAGCGATGAGTATCCGTTTTCCGATTAGCGACGCGAGAGAGTTAGGACGAGTTACGCGGGGCGTAACGGCGCTGAAGTTTAAGATCGGAGGCGATTTTGTTGTGGGCGCGTTGTTATTAGACAGCGAAAGCGCGAGCATTTTAACGGTAAGCGAAAAAGGTATCGGAAAGCAGTCGATGGCAAGCGAGTATCGTTTGCAATCTCGTAGCGGAAAAGGCGTAATCGCTATGAAACTTACGCCTAAAACCGGCGCGCTTGTCGGCGCCGTAATAACCGATCCGCAAAAAGAGTTAATGGCTTTAACGGGAGAAGGCAAAATGATCAGAGTCGATACGGAAACGATCCGCAAAGCGGGACGCAACACCAGCGGCGTTATAATCGTTCGCGTCGAAGGCAAAGATAAGGTCGTTTCGATCGCTAACTGCCCCAAAGAGGAGATCGAAGAAGACGAAGAAAACGCCGAATAATTTACTTGAATCGCGGCGCAATTTACGGCAAAAATCGTTTTGGCGAAAAAGATATTTTTTTAAGGACGATTTTTGCCAAACATAGGATCGAGTAAGCCTAACAATGAAATTAAACTATTCGAGCGACTGGGTATATCGTTTTAAATAGATCCGACGATC
This sequence comes from Helicobacteraceae bacterium, assembly GCA_031273735.1. Taxonomy (GTDB): domain Bacteria; phylum Campylobacterota; class Campylobacteria; order Campylobacterales; family SZUA-545; genus JAIRNH01. The sequence goes on along the minus strand of JAISRI010000213.1, from coordinate 10,590 downwards.
CGCGCAAAGTTATGAACGCTATACTAAAACAAATCGTAAGTATGAAACGCGCTATTTCAACGTTTGTTTTCTAAAATCCGTCGCGGTTTTAGCTCCAATCAAACGCGAAGCTCATCTTAAACGCTCTATAATACCAAAACTTAAAGGAGCTTGGATGAAAAAGTTGATATTGGGGCTGTTGGCGATAGGTTTTGCCTTTGGGGCAGATGGAGTTTTTCGCTACCAAGTTGGCGATTTGGAAGCGATCGCCATCAAAGATCGCGATACAAATATGGGTAAGGAGATTCTCTTAGATCCAGACGCTCCCATTGTGAAAGAGGTTTTGGCGGACAATCAAAATCCGTCGTCGATCAACGTTTTTGTTATTCGTTCGTCCGCGCCGCAAACGCGGTTTCCAACCATACTGATCGATACGGGAACGGGCGGCGATATTTTCGCCAACCTCAAGGAAGCCAATATCGCGCTCGATTCGATCGAGATTATCCTAATTACCCATATGCACGGCGATCATATCGGCGGCTTGATCCAAAACGGGAAGGCTACGTTCAAGAACGCCGCCGTTTTCTTGCCCAAAAACGATCTTGGCTATTGGCTTGGTAGCGGGGACGACAACAGAAAGGCGGCTATGGCATTGCAGGAAGTTTATGGCGATCGGCTCGCAACCTTCGAGTGGGACAAAGAGATCGCGAGGGCGATCAAGACGATCAAAGCGGAAGGACACACGCCCGGTCATAGCGCGTTTTTGATCGAATCCAAAGGGCAAAAACTCTTTATCGTTAGCGATCTGATCCATTCGATCAAGGTTCAAACCGCCGATCCGTCCCAAAGCGTCGTATATGACGTAGATCCCGTTTTGGCGGCTTCCACGCGCAAAAAACTGCTCAACTATGCGGCAAACGCCAACTTACAGATCGCGGGAATGCACATTCCTTTTCCCGGTATTGGCAAGGTCGTTAAAGAAAAAGACGGCTTTAAATTTACGCCTATTGAAAGACCTTAATCGCGTTTTTGCGATAATTACTAAAAATTATTACAAGGTAGCGTATGTCCAACGAAGAAGAAGATATTCCAGAGCGGCTTTTTTTAGAAAAGCTAAAGACCCGCGCCGATCAGGCGAAGGGCGACTACGACGGCAAATTTCGATTGAAAGAGGATGCGTTTGGCGTCTATATCGACAACAAAACGATCGAGTCGCTGATCTATCACGACACGCAACAGATATACAAAGACCTGATCGCCAAAGCGGTCGAATGCGCCAGAAACTCCTACGCGGCGCGTTTTGAAGCGGCGAAAATCTTAAAGGAACACGGCATTGTGATCAACAACGAAACGATAAGCGGCGTAGTCAGCGGCGAATACCCCTACATTCGCGCCCAAGCGGAGTGTTTCGTGTGGTCGCAGATCGTCGCCTGCCACGCTGCGCTAAGGGTGATCAACAACAACGCCCGATTAACGACGATTCCCGTATCTCGTTTTGTGGCGCTTCACCTTTACGATTACGATCTATCTTTCGAGGGTAGCGACTATATGCTTAATAAAAAATCAAGGCTCGACGAAAACGATCAGCATATTGTAGAGTTTGACGGAGAAGCGTTAATCGCCGGCGAAGTTTCGGCGATCAATAAGCAGTAATAAATTCGTATCGTTGCGAAAGATAACGCTTTCGTAACGATAGCGTTAGTCTAGCGGCTCGTATGTTTTATGCGCTATATCGCGTTTGATAATATAAATGTCGCTTGGATCGTCGCAAGGCGCGGCGAGATAGTCGCCGATCCTGCCCATAAAGTATTTTTCCGTATCCCAACGAGTAAAAACCTTCGTTTCCTTTTTAAGCGGCGCGGCGCGGATAATTGTTTGCGCTTTTGGCAAGCAACTTTGCGCGAACGGCAAAATAGAACTCTTTTCGCCGCTTCGCAAGTTTATGATTGTCGGTTCGTATTCGTTGCGGCAGATATACTGATCGCTTAAAACGTCGTAGCTCTTTTCAAAATTAGACCTTTCAATCGGATATATCTCGCCGTCGACGCCGATCATAAGAAAAATATCTTTGCGCGTTTTTGTATCTACGTCGCCTTCAAGAGTGCGAACGCAAATCGGCGCGCCTTCGGGAAAAATATCCGTCGTTTTAACAAAACCGACCAGTATCGGCAGTTTGCGATAGCGCGGAAACGAAGCTAGATCGATATTGTGGTTGTTTGCGTAGATAAAATCGTAGCGCGATTGATACTCTTTGATCTTTTTGGCGATAAAATCTTCGGGCGCGCCGCCGTTTATCGATCGTAAAGAGAAGTAGCCGCCAGCTTTTTCCTGATTGCCGCCGCCGCTACCAACCTCGTCGGTAATAAAAACGGCTAACTCGTTTGCCATCGTTTCGCGCACGCAACTTCTGATCGATAGCTTTATCCCCGCGTTGTGCGGCGCATAGACGACGCAACAATCAAAACTTTCGACCTGTTTAGCCACGTCGCTAGCAAAGCCCAACAGATTGGGATCGCACTCTTCGGCGCTTATAAGACCGATCGAGCCGATCTGCCGCGACGAGGAGAGCGCGTTTGCGACGATTCGCAGTTCGTCGATCGTCAAAGCGGAGTTTCTTAGTTGCTTGATGATCGTATGATCCGCGCCGTCAAACTCGGCTAAATCGCGATCGAGCGGGTGGCGCGACTCCGCGCCCTCTAGCGTGTCCGTCAGCAAGCCATAAACCAGCGCGGTCGTAACGTTCGGATTGGCGGCAAAATCAAACCCTTCTTTTCGCAACAGATCCCAAATAAGCGTCGAACAACTGCCTAATTGCGGTTGAATAACTAGATCGTCGGATTCGGCGCTCTCTAAACGATGGTGGTCGAAAACCGCGAAACGATCGCACGCAAAGCGCGTAACGTTGCCCGCGCCGTATTGACAATCTACTGTTATTAACAGTTTTGGGCGATCCAATTCGCTAACGTATTCGAGCGGAATATTCAGCAGTTTGACCATCAAAACGACGTTTGGTTTTTCGATCTTTTTCGCGCCGGAATATACGAGCCGCGTTCTTACGCCGCGTTCGGTCAAATACCGCCATAAAGCGAATCCGCAAGCGATCGTATCTGGATCGGGAGCGTCGTGGCACTGAACGATTGTTTCGTCGTATAGAGCGATCGCTTTAAGCGTCATTATCCCTCAACCTTTTCTTTAATCTAGCGATAGCAAACGGATAGCTTTTATCGATAATTTTTCAGGTTTTTCGCTATCTTCAGAACGCTCGTATTTGAAGTATTCTATCATAATAATAAAGACGCGCAAAATATTTTTCTATCGCTAAATGAATAGTTTGCGCGGGCGTAACTGATAAACGCGCAAAACGAATTGGGCGCTTTCGATCCTTATCTTCTAAGATTACGAACGTTTATTTGGGCTTTTGCCGTCAAAGTCGCGCTTGTAAGAATCTCCGCGTTATTATAGATTCGAATCTCATAACGTCCGCTCTCTTTAGGCGCTAAAAACGTAACGCTTTGGTTTTTCTTATCGACGATTTTCGTTTCGATCGGCTCGCTTGAAGACGACCATATACGCCATACGCCTATCGTTACGCGCTTGTCGATCGAATCGCTTTTGACCCCGCTAAGTTTTATCGAGATTTTCTCGCTGGCGTTATAGGTCGTTTTGTCCGTAGCGATCTTGTATGAATAGGAGGCGCTTCCAGCGACCGCGAAACGTTTAACCGCAAGTAGCGTCCCGCCATTTTTGGCGTAAGCTCTAGCTTCAAATTCGCCCGCTATTCCGGGCGCGCGCAAAACGATCTTTTCGCCCGCCGATTTGCCTTCGCGGCGTTCGATCGGTTCGCGTTTGTCCGCGCCGACTTCGATAATCTCGCAGACGAAGCCTTCTTTCGCGCCCTTTTGCGCGGCTTTATCTAGCCTGATTTCGATCGGTTCGGCGGGAGCGTATTTGGTTTTTGCAAGCGCGATCGCGCCGATGGGCTTTCCCTCTTTTTGCCCGACTTGTAGAAACCTTTCGATCTCGTTTTCGTATCTATACGCCGCGAAACTTAGCGCCGAAACGATCGCGACAAAAACGAAAGCGCTCGCCAAAAAACCTTTCAAACTCGCCTTCGAGGATTTTGGGATATTGTTTTGCTCTAGGCAGACGTATAGCTTTTTAGCGATCGACGCGGAGCCGTTTCCGACCACGCCTTGCACCTTGTTTAGTCCAAGCGCGAGTCCGGGCGGTAGATTTTCGATCGGATCGAGATAGACGGGGATAATCTTCTTTTGCCTGCGAAAAGCGTATTCGATCTCGCTTTGAACAAATAGCGAAGCGACCGCCTCGATCGACAAAAAGACGATAAAAATCTCGCACTCGTCAATCGCTCTTGCGATTTCGTCCGTCCAAGTAGAGCTGGCGCGGATTTCGCGGTCATACCAAACGCTATAGCCGGCTTCCGCAAGCCGATCGACGACCGACGCGACGATTCTCGCGTTTTCATGCGCGTAGCTGACAAATGCGGACGCCATAAAACTCCCAACTTTCCCGCGCTCGCGTTTTTGTGTGATTACGATAATCTTAGCGCCGCGCCGCTTGAGCGCTGGAAAAGCCTCCGTTCGCGCAAAAGTTGCATAATTTTAGTAAAAAGACTTGACAATGGTTGTATCAATGTTGTATAATCTCATTAGCGCTTAGAGCAATAGAGCGCTAATTTATTTAAGGAGTTCCTATGGCGTTACAACGATTTGATCCATTTCAAGAGCTTCGCCGTCATTTACTTGACGCGTTTGGCGAAAAGGGCGACGGCGCGCCCAATCTGTCTAGTTTTAGTCCTGCGGTTAATACCCGCGAAACCGATTCGGCGTATCTGATCGCGCTCGATCTGCCCGGCGTAGAAAAAGACGGGATTACGGTCGATCTCAAAGACAACGCGTTAAGCATTAGCGGCGAGCGAAAGTTTGAAAACGAAGTCAAAGAGGACGACTACTACCGCTTAGAGAGCCGTTACGGACGTTTTGAACGCCGTTTCAGCCTACCCGACAACGCCGATCCAGATGCGATCGAGGCGGTTTTCAAAAACGGCGTTTTAACCTTGACGCTTCCAAAAGCTCAATCTAAAAACGCAAAACAGATCGACGTTAAATAACCGATCGTTTTACTTTTATCGCCCGCTCCTTCGCAAAAAAGGGGCGGGATTAAAGTTACTCCGCAAAGCCAACGCTCCTTATTCGCCTAAAACCCACAAATGCCGCCATTCCCGCGTAGGCGGGAATCCAAATTAAAAAACCTACGAATTGCGATCGCTTTCGATCATTCGTAAATATGAATACGCACGCTTCGCGTATTTGGATTCCCGCCTACGCGGGAATGACTGCATTTGTGGGATTTGCTGAAAATACGTAAGATTTCTGAATGCGTTGGTCTTGGCTTGGGTTTCCGCTTTCCTTCGCGATGGACGCTTCCTATGAAAACTATCGCTCCGTCGCGGGAATGACAAGAAGGGACGCGCTTACGCTTAAATTTGCGGAAATGACCGCGTTTGTAGAATTTACTTTGTTTAAGGTAGTTTTCGGAATGCGACGATCCAATTTTAGAGCGGATCGCGATCAAAGGTTGTCGTAGTATGATTTGCGTTTAGAAATAAGCCTTTGTTAAGGAGCGGCTATGGCTAGGGTTATAAAAACGTTTTTATGGATCGGTTGCGCGGTTTTGCTTTTGGGTTGCGTTGGGGTAAGACCTTTGGGTATCGCCGGGCAGACTAATCAAAACGCTAGCCCCGCCGTTAAGCGGATCGATCCGAATAAACCCGCGCAAAATAAGGTTGTTTGGGAGAGCCAGAGATACGGCGTATATAGTCCTAGCGCTATCGCTATTACCACGTCCGCTTCGCAAACCTTTACGGGGCATAGCTCTTTGGTTAATTCCGTCGCCTTTAGCGCCGATAATAGATACGTCCTTTCTGGAAGCGACGATAACACCGTTAGGTTATGGGATATAAAAACGGGTAAGGAGATTCGCCGATTTACGGGGCATAGCTCTAGCGTTTATTCCGTCGCCTTTAGCGCCGACGGCAAATACGCTCTTTCGGGAAGCGGCGATAAAACTGTTAGATTATGGGATATAAAAACGGGTAAGGAGATTCGCCGCTTTACGGGACATAGCTCTAGCGTTTATTCCGTCGCCTTTAGCTTTGATAGCAGATACGCTCTTTCTGGAAGCGCCGATAAAACCGTTAGGTTATGGGATATAAAAACTGGCAAAGAGATTCGCCGATTTACGGGACATAGCGACTGGGTTAGTTCCGTCGCCTTTAGCGCCGACGGCAAATACGCCCTTTCTGGAAGCTACGATGAAACCGTTAGGCTATGGGATACGCAGACGGGCAAAGAGATTCGCCGCTTTGCGGGACAAGGCGATGGCAGGATTTATTCCGTCGCCTTTAGCTTTGACGGCAAATACGCTCTTTCGGGAAGCGGCGATAAAACCGTTAGGTTATGGGATATACAGACAGGTAGAGAGATTCGCCGATTTACGGGGCATAGCTCTTTGGTTAATTCCGTCGCCTTTAGCTCTGATAGCAAATACGCTCTTTCTGGAAGCGACGATCAAACCGTTAGGTTGTGGGATATACAAACGGGCGATAAAATGGCGCTAATCGCTAGAAATGTCCAAGATCGGCTAAAGGCGGGATACGCCGTTTTCACGGATATTCCTCCGCCTAGCCTCCCCGAAGCGCCCGTTCTTACAAAAAGCCAATTTGAAACCAAAGCCGAGTTTCAAGCGCGTATCGACAAGGCGGCGGCGGAGCGCGAAAAACAGATCGAGCATGTTCAAGAGCGCTATCGCAAAGCGGTCGAAGCGCGCAATCTTGAACGCCAAACATATATACAGACGCTGCCGCAACGGCGCGAAGCGCTATTAAGCGAGGAGATGGCAAAAGAGTTTGGCGCTCCCGCTCTGCGCGATTTTGTCTATGACGCGGAAAGACAGATCGCCTACGCTACGATTTACGCCGTTCGCGGCGGCTTTGAACAAAGAATAGAGTTTGCGATCGCGCCAAAAGACGCGCAAGATATGTTTAACCGATTAAACCAAGTCGAAGCGCGGGTAACCTTTGCGATCAAAAACGACGTAATGGAGCTTTCGGATATACGTTTGCCCTACGGGTTTTTTAGCGAAGCCGTCGCTTCCGTAAGCAAAGGCGATTTCAAAAACGAGCCGATTAAAGTCGCGTTAAAAGACGAAAAGATAAACTTTGACGCTCCCGTTTTGCAAAACCCCAATCTAATCGATCGCTTTGCGGTAAAAGCGCTGCGTTTTCAAGGAAACGAGCAGGACGATCTAGCGCCGCTAATAGCAAAGGCAAAACAAGCGCCGATCGATTCCAAAAAATGGCTCTTTGTCGTAGCGGTGGAACATTACGACGAAACGGACGACGTGATCTACGCAAAAAACAGCGCCGAAGCGTTTGTAAAAGCGGCGCAAAAAAGGCTCGGCATAGACGATCGCCATACCTATTCGTTTATCGACGATCGCGCCACCGCTTCCGTATTTGACGATCACCTAAAACGCTTTTTAGCGAACGTGCAAAAAGGCGATTCGATCTACTTTTACTATTCGGGACACGGAATACCAAATCCAAGCGGCGGCGAGGCGTATTTTTTGCCCAAAGATAAGGTCGTCGATTACGTAACAAAAGAGCGAAATCTGATGGCTACGGAGGTATATAACCGTCTGTCTAACAGCGGGGCAAAACAGGTAATAGCCTTTGTGGATAGCTGCTTTAGCGGACGCACCGATAATATATCAAATTTCAAGGGCGTAGCGGCGGGATTATTCAAAACCAAACGCCCCGAATTCGATCGTAGCAAAATGGTGGTGATTACGGCGGGAACAAGCGCGCAATTTAGCTCCGCGCACCCCGAAAAACCGCATAGATTATTTACCTACTATCTGACGCGATCGCTATTGGAAAACGATAAAATCGATCTCGATCTGCTCTATAAAAAGACCGCTTCGGAGGTGAAAAAGGTATCGTGGCAAAAAGGCGACATATATCTCCAAGAGCCTACGATCGAAGGCAATAATAAGTTAGAGCTATGAAAATCTTTTTACCGATTATATGTTTAGCTTTGCTTTTTGGTTGCGGCGAGAAACAAAAACAGATCAAACCCGCGTGGTTTGGCAAGCCTTCGACTAGTCAATATATTATCATAGGCTACGGGGAGGGCGCTGATACCCAATCGGCGCGAAACGCGGCGCTAGCGCAAATATCCAATACGCTAAAAACGCAGGTAAAATCGGAGTTTTTAGAACAAACGACGCTCGATCGCAATAGTTACGAACGGAGCGCGACAAGAAATCTAAGCGTTTATAGCGAAGCAAAGTTAAGCGGCGTAGAAACGATTTATGAAACGTCGATCGGCGAACGTTTTTTCGCGGCTCTTAGTTATGATATTCGTCCGTTTGAAGAGCGTTTAACCGCAAAGATCGGCAAGCCAAAATGCGCGCAAAAAAGCGGCTTTCTAAACGGCTCTTTTACGGGGCAGAGATTAAAAGAGATTTTAGGGTGCGATATAGCGCTAAAAGTATATATTCAAAACGGCGTTTGGTTGGTAGGAACAAACGATGCGGTTTTGGCGTGGAACGACGAAAGTTTAGAGCGGTTATATCCCGAAAGAATCGATGCGCGAATAACGATTAGCGCGAGTAAAGAGCGCTTAAAAGAGGGCGAATCATTTTCATTATATTTAACGGCGGAATCGGACGGGTTTATATCGCTTTTTAATCTATACGATAGCGGTCAAACGGCGTTAATGGCGGGCAATTTGCCGATAAAAGCGTTTAAGCGCGTAACAATTCCGCAAAGTATCGATCCAACGCTAGATTTAGTAGCCTCTACGAACGGCGGAGAGTTTGCGAAAGATTTTTATATCGCGATCTATTCGCAAAAACCGCTTACGCTTTCTCGTTTTGAGCAAACAGGCGCGTATGCGTTGCAAGCGGGGCGCGGCGAGAGCCTTGAAGAGTTGATCGCGCTGTTAGAAAACGGCGGCGTATGGAGCGCGATCGCAATTAGCGTTAGCAGATTTTGAAACGGCGCTAAACCCGCCGCATTCCATACATTCCCGCGTCCCTTCTCATTATTCCCGCGAAGCGATAGCTTCTGCAGGAAGCGGAAATCGCAGAGGAAAGCGGGAATCCAAAACGAGGGCTTTTGCGTCGCGAGTATTTCAAAATCTGCGAACGATTGGCGGATCAGCGCTTCCTCTGCGACTTACGCTCCTCCTTAGCGCCTCGCTACTTTCGCGAGTTAGCGCTTTGGAGCGGTCGCTTCGTCCCGCTTTCATGGGAACGACTAAATACGGCGGTCGCGATCGGCGGGTTGGGCAAGAATTAAAAGAGAAAAAGATATGATTCTCGGAGCTTATGTTACGAGGGCAAAATGACAAGCCGATTAAGAGAGATAAAAGACGACGAGGTTGAATGTTTAAGAGTATGGCGTAACTGTCCAGAAGTTCGCAAAAATATGTATACGCGCCACGAGATCGGCGCGGAAGAACATAGCGCGTGGTGGCAACGCATAAAAAATAGTAAAAGCGATATTTATAGAATATTTGAATTAAATAACAAAGCTATCGGAGTAGTAGCGTTCACGCAGATTGATCGCGTTAACAAAAACGCTATATGGGCGTTTTATTTATCCTCAGAAATAAGAGGACAAACGGGAGAGGGCGTTAAGATGGAGTTTGCCGCGATAGACTTCGCTTTTCAAACGTTAGAACTGCATAAGTTATCTTGCGAGGTTTTCGCATTCAACAAGAGCGTAATTTCTCTTCATAAAAAGTTTGGCTTTTCTATTGAGGGGATATTTAGAGAAAATCATCTCTATGACGGCGTTTTTATAGACGTCGTTCGTATGGCGATATTCTCTAGTCAATGGCATACAAAACGCGATCAAATGCAAACGCGATTAGCAAAAATCGACAGCCGACAAGAGCGCCCATGAATACGCCGATCACTCTTAATTTTAAGACCGTTTCAGAGGATAGCGAAAAACGATTGACGGATTATTAACCCGTCTTTAGAGCGACAAACCTCCGCAACCTCCGTCATTCCCGCGACGGAGCGATAGCCCTGCTTTTGAGGGCGTAAATCGCGAAGGAAGGCGCGAATCCAAACAGCGCGGAGCGTTGATCCCTTAAATCGTTTGTAAGCCTTAATACGCACGGCTTCCTCCGCGCCTTGCGCTCCTCCGTTCCTTAGCGCCTCGCTACTTTCGCGAGGCATTGGAGCGGGCGCTACGCCGTATTTGGATTCCCGCCTACGCGGGAATGACGGCGTTTGTAGGATTTGCTGAAAATACACAAGTTTTTGGCATTTCGTGAGGTTTTGGTTTGGATTCCCGCCTTCCTACGCAAACTACCGCTCTGCGCGAAACGACGAGAAAGCGCGAGTTCAGCGCCGTTTTCGGCAAAAATGGCGGCGCGGAGATCAAAATGAAAATGCGGCGCGTATTTAAAGCCCGAAGATTCTAGCGGCGTTTTTATAAAAAATCTTTTCTAAAATCTCCTCTTTGAAACCAAACGCCTCAAAATCCTCGATCGACTGCGCGATAGGTCGAAA
>JAISRI010000173.1 GCA_031273735.1 Helicobacteraceae bacterium | reverse complement strand
GCAGATCGTTTTCGCCTTTTTCAAGATAAATCTTGTTTTTTCGCCTAACGTAAATCGAATTGTTCATCTATCGCCTCCCCACGCCGACTAATAATCATAAAGGTCAATAGTAACGGATTAGCGATAAAATATGCCGCTTAAACGACATTAGCAAAAGCGGATATTTAAGGATAATTTAAGGCTTTTTTGCTCAAAAAAGCGTATAATCGCCAAAAGGATTTCCAGAAATGTCTCTTATTTTTTTAAGATTTTCGCGTTTTTGCGCGACGGTTTTCGCGTTAATTTATCTTTCGGCTTGCGCGATCTCTCCCGCGCCTATTAACGCCGATAAAAAAGAGCAAACAATCATTATAGAAGTCGCCGTAGGAGCAAGCCACTCGATCGTAATCGACGATAATAACAAGGTTTGGACGACAGGACATAATAAATACGGACAGTTAGCTCTTGGCGATACCTATAATAGAAACGTTTTCACTAGAGTTAAGGGATTAAACGATATAAATATAACTAAAGTTGCGGCTGGTTATTTTTATACGATCGCGCTTGACGATAGCGGGGCGGTTTGGGCAAGCGGGCATAACAACTTTGGACAGCTAGGCTTAGGCGACTTGGAAGATCGCTACGAGTTTGTTAAAGTCGACGATTTTAGCGACTCAAAGATCGTATCGATATGCGCTGGAGTTAATCATACCATTGCGCTTGACGACAACGGCTTGCTTTGGGTTGCAGGCGATAATTTTAACGGGCAAGCGGGTATATTGGGTTCAAATTATTATACGAGATTTACGCGAATAAATAGTTTTGAAACTCTTAAAATTGTATCGTTTGCTTGCGGGTGGGATCAGACGTTTGCTATCGACGACGCAAACGCGGTTTGGGCGACGGGACACAACTACTATTATCAGTTGGGTTTAGGCGATAGAAACGATAGGAATAGTTTTATTAAAATCGCCGAACTTAACGATAAAAATATAACAAAGATCGTAGCTGGAGATTATCATAGCGCGGCGCTTAGTGTAGATGATAAAATATGGGCGTGCGGGGCTAATTTTACGGGTCAATTAGGCGAGTTAGATCTTAACTGGAGGAAAACTTTTAGCGAAATAAAAAGTCTTGATAATAGATCGATTATCTCTTTATATGTAGGCGCTTATCACTCCTTTGCGATCGGCGCGGAAAACGACGCAAATCATACGCTTTTTGCGACGGGAAATAACTCAATAGGTCAGCTTGGGCTTGGCGATTACGCCGAGCGCGCCGAATGGACGCAAGTCGCCCCGATTTGCGAAAACTACGCGGCGATCGCGGCTAGGGATAATCACTCCATTGCGCTGTGCGGCGACGGCTCGCTTTTTGCGACGGGCTTTAACTTTCACGGGCAGCTAGGCGTAGGCGATGAGCGCGATCGCTATCGATTTACTAAGGTCAATTTTTATACGGATTAGGTCGTCTATCATAAAATTACGCAAAGGGATAAAATGAAATCATATTTTTTTTCGCGGTTTAATCCGCTTCGTTTGCTCGGCGCGATCTATCTAGCGTTTGCGCTTGTAAGTTGCGCACAACAAAGCGCGCAAGTTCAGCCCGTTGCGCCCGACAAAGAGAGCGCACCAAAGCATAGCGCAAACGAAGTGCGTCCGACGGAAACCAAAAGCGACGAAAACCTTAGCTCGATCGACGAAACTCCCGTCAAAGCCGTCCCAATCGGCATAGTAAAAAAGTTCGCTTTGGGCGAAAAGCACACGCTTATTCTCGACAACGAAAGCAGGGTTTGGACAAGCGGAAACGACGAGCGCGGTCAACTAGGTCTAAACGGCAAAAAAACCGCGACCGTGCAAGGGGTTTTGCACGCCTTTTCTATCGCGCCGATCGCAAGCGACAAAGCGATAGTCGATATTGCCGCTGGTTACGATCAATCTTTTGCGATCGATAACGAAGGCGGCGTGTGGGCAAGCGGCGCGAACGATCAGGGACAGTTAGGCTTGGGCGACGTAGTCGATCGCGCCGCATTTACCAAAGTTTTATCGTTGAAAAACAAGAATATCGTAGCGATCGCAAGCGGCGCGAGCCACGTTTTGGCTTTGGATAGCGATGGTATCGTGTGGGCAAGCGGCGCGAATTCGCTAGGGCAACTAGGGATTGGCTCCAACAGCCTCAAATCGGAGTTTGTAAAGGTAAGCGATTTAGGGGACAAAAAAATCGTAGCGATCGCCGCGGGGCGCTACCACTCGATCGCGCTAGATAGCGAAGGCGGCGTTTGGACGAGCGGCGGAAATTACTACGGACAGCTTGGGCTTGCTTCGAGCGGATCGGCGAGTTTGCGAAACTCCTTTATCAAAGCGCCGATCAAGGGCAAAATCGTAGCGATCGGCGCTGGCGATATTTTCAGCGCCGCGCTGGATGACGCGGGCGGGATTTGGACGAGCGGCTACAACCGACAGGGGCAGTTGGGTTTGGGCGATACGACCGATCGCGACGCTTTTACCCGCGTTACAACAAACGGCGGGAAGTTCGTTTCGATCGCGGTTGGCGGCGCTCATATTCTCGCGCTGGATAACGTAGGTAAGGTATGGGCGAGCGGCGCGAATAACTTCGGTCAGCTAGGCGCGGGCAATTTTGGTAGCCAAACCAACCGCGATGGCTTCGTTCAGGCGACGCAATCTATAGGAGATCTTAATATCGTAGCGATCGTTTCCGGCGGCGGACATAACGTCGCAATCGATAGCGAGGGCGGCGTTTGGATAAACGGTTCCAACCGCTTTAATCAGCTTGGACTAGCCGCGGGAGGCGTTCTAAGCGCCTTTTCCGAAACGATCCGCCTTAGCGCCAATTACGCGGGTTGGTCGTTTAAGAAGTTTGCGCAAAACGACGCGCAACCAAATATAAGCGATAGGAACCTTACCGCGATCGCCGTAGGCGACTCTCACACGATCGCGCTGGATAGCGAAGGTAAAGTGTGGGCGAGCGGCTTTAACGAATATGGACAGCTTGGATTAAGCGATCCAGACAATCAACGCGGTTTCGTAGAGATAACCGATCTAAGCGATAAGTCGATCGTAGCTATTAGCGCGGGCGATCAACATACCATCGCGCTGGGCGCGAATGGCAGGGTTTGGGCGAGCGGTTTTAACGGTTATGAACAGCTTGGCTTGAACGACGCCGAAAATAGAACAAGCTTTGTCGAAATTAAGGATTTAAACGACAAAAATATCTCGGCGCTTAGCGCGGGCGGCTACCACAGCTTTGCGATCGACGACGCGGGCGGAGTTTGGGCGAGCGGGCGCAACAATCGCGGTCAGCTTGGCGTAGGCGACTCTTACAATCGCGCCGCCTTTAGCGAAACTCCGAATCTAAAAAATAAAATTATTGTCGCTATGGCGGCGGGAAAATATCACAGCTTTGCGATCGACGACGCGGGCAGAGTTTGGGCGAGCGGACTAAACGACGAAGGACAGCTTGGCTTGGGCAATACGAATAATCGGACGGCTTTTACCGAAGTAACGAGTCTCAAGGGTAGATTTATCATAGCGATCGCCGCGGGAGAGGCTCACTCGATTGCGTTGGATAACGAAGGCGTCGTTTGGACGAGCGGCGCCAACGATTATGGGCAGTTGGGGCTTGGCGATCGAACGGGGCGTTTAAGATTTACGCAAGTTTTGGGCTTAGCGGGTAAAAAGATCGCGGCAATCGGCGCGGGAACGAGATTTTCTATCGCGGCAAGCGACGACGGGACGGTATGGACGACGGGTTGGAACGATAAAGGTCAGCTTGGGCTTGGCGATACCCTCGATCGGGCTAAGTTTACGAAAGCCGCTAATTTTAAAGGCGGCGCTATAGCGGCGATTGGCGGCGGCGAAAAACATACGATTTTATTGGATACAAACGGCAGAATATGGACGAGCGGCTACAACTATTACGGGCAACTCGGACTTGACGACGCGCCCGATCGAACCGAGTTTTTTTCGTTAGAACCCGCAACGCTTCAAAACGAAACTTTGCGGGACGACTACCGCTAGGCGAAACTTGCGCCCGCAACGCTCTTTATAACTTTTTGGCTTTGCCGCCAATAATAAAACGCAGGGCGTTGAGGCGGATAAAACCTGCCGCGTCTTTTTGGTTATAAACCTCGTCTTTTTCAAAGGTGGAATAAGCGGCGTTAAATAAAGAGCGCGGCGCTTTACGTCCGATAATGATCGCGTTTCCTTTATATAGCTTTAATTTCGCGACGCCCGTAACGTTTTCTTGCGTCGAATCGATCGCCGCTTGCAACATTTTGCGTTCGTTCGACCACCAATAGCCGTTGTAGATCAGCTCCGCGTAACGCGGCATTAACTCGTCTTTGGTATGCGCCTCGCCGCGATCAAGCGCGATCGATTCTATAGCGCGGCGAGCTTTCAGCAAAATAGTTCCGCCCGGCGTTTCATAGCAACCTCTTGATTTCATTCCCACATAACGGTTTTCCACAATATCCAACCGTCCGATTCCGTGTTTGCCGCCTAGTTCATTTAGCGTTTTAAGAAGCGCGGCGGGCGAAAGCGCTTTGCCGTTTACAGAAACCGCGTCGCCCCTTTCAAAGCCGATCTCGATAATTTCAGGCGTATCGGGCGCTTTTTCAGGCGAAACCGTTAAGCGCCACATATCCTCGTCCGGCGCGTTCCAAGGATCTTCTAATCCTTTGCCTTCGTAGGATATATGTAACAGATTCGCGTCCATACTATACGGGCTTTCTTCCGTATTCTTTTTCTCGATCGGAATGTTATGTTTTTGCGCGAAATCCAGTAAAGCGGCGCGAGAGTTCAAATCCCATTCGCGCCAAGGGGCGATAATGGCGATGTCGGGATTAAAACTTAGGTAGCCAAGCTCAAAACGCACCTGATCGTTGCCTTTGCCAGTCGCGCCGTGGCTCACCGCGTCCGCGCCTACCTTCGCCGCAATCTCCATCTGTTTTTTGGCGATAAGCGGGCGGGCGATCGACGTGCCAAGCAGATATTCGCCCTCGTAGAGAGCGTTGGCGCGAAACATAGGAAAGACGAAATCGCGGACAAACTCCTCGCGCAAGTCCTCTATAAAGATATTTTCAGGCTTTACGCCGAGTTTGATCGCTTTGCTTCTCGCCGGTTCAAGCTCTTCGCCCTGCCCCAAATCCGCCGTAAATGTAACGACTTCGCATTGATATTGCGTTTGAAGCCATTTAAGAATAACGGAGGTATCAAGCCCGCCAGAATAGGCGAGCGCCACTTTTTTGATCGGTTTTTGCATCGTTTAACCTTAAATATAGTTGCGCGGATTTTACACAAAGAAGGCTCAAAAGTCAAAAAAAACGTCAAAGCCGCGCTTTTGATTGATAGCGATAAAGCGCTACGATAACTTCGAGCGATTGGGCGCGGCGAAAGATGTAAAATAAACGCGAAGGCGGGATTATGCGTGTATGAATATGTTAGAAAAGATACCGATACGCTCGATCGTTTAATAGCAAAATTGGAAAAATACTAAATACGAGGGCGCTCTAATGATACTGCCAGAAAATAGTAGTTGGAATAAGCGAATATATCATTTCTATATGATTTTTGGAGAAAATAATAGCGGAAAAGAAGTTTGGCGAGAACAACAATGGTTTAACATATTTGAACCGCTGTTTAACAAAATTATCGAATTATCTCCAAATAAGAAAGACACGGGGCTTAGGGTATTGGAATATATAAAGGAAAACGAACAGGCGCAGTATTATAAAGAACATAAATTGGGCAGATTAAGATGGGATAAAAAATCTCATATTAAATGGACGCTAAAAGAGAACGACAAAAAATTATTTACCCACTTTGAATTATGGACGCCACTATGGACTATTTGCGAAAAAAATACCATATCGCCAGATATATATCTATCTTTTTGGAACGAAGACAAAACGTATAATAAATCGCGCCAATTCGATACGTTGGTTACAATAGCGATCGCGGAAGATATAGGAAAAATACAAAACGATATAATAATAGAATTATCAAAAGCGTTTAATTCAAAACGAACGGTATATAATAAAAGAAGATGGGGCAAAGGAAAAAAAGACGATAGCGGAAAATGGTATTTTATAAATAGCGTTCAAGATACGACTAGCTACGGAATTTACATAGGAGGAAAAGATCTAGATATACATAAAACAAAATTTGAAGAGATCGCGTTTGAACCGTATTGGGAAATAGTATATTAAAGAATAATGTTAAGATAAAATTAAACGCAAAAACGCGCTTTTCGCGGCGGATTATTTAGCGCGTCCAAAGCCGTTTTTATCCGTAGCGCCAAAGTATTTAATTAGCGCCGCTACAACCGTAGCGTATATCGCCGTCCTTATTCCAAAAAAGGCAAAAAATGCCACAAAGGAAAATATGCCCATAAAAATCGCGTCTGGAACGCTTCTCACGCTCCATTCGCTTTCGATTGCGCCTGTAAACAACGAAAATGAATAGGAAAAGCCAAATAATAAAAAACCAAATACGCTTGTTAATCCTCCTACCAAAACTGCCATTTCATATCCCGATCGCTCCCGCATTATAAAAAAATGCAAAAGAATACCTGACAAAACGGCGCAAGGTAAAAGAGGCGTTGAAATCTTGTCGTTTATTACTAACGGCAACGGCAAAAGCGCCAATCCATAAATAATAGCGCGCAATATGCTACGTTCAGAGGGCGGCTCTTGCTTGGGTTCTGACGGCGGTTGTTCTTCTAGCGATCGTTTCTCTCTTGGCTCGAGCGGCGGCTTTTCCTGTAACTCCGATAAATCCAACTTTGCGCGACGTTTCAATAGCCATTTTTGTTCCGTCGAGTTTATGCTCATATTTTATGCGTTTTTAAGTTTTTCAACTCTTTTTTGAACGCTTAAAGCGTGCGCCGTTAATCCTTCGGCGTTTGCTAGATCGGCGCACGCGGCGGCAAGATCGCTAAAACCCTCTTTGTTCAAAGCGATAATCGAGCTTTTTTTCAAAAAGTTCTCGACTCCAAGCGGGCTAAAAAACCGCGCCGCGCCGCCTGTGGGCAACGTGTGATTGGGACCCGCGACGTAATCGCCGATCGCTTCGGGCGTATATTTGCCTAAAAAGATCGCGCCCGCGTGTTTAATTCGATCCAAAAGCTCGCGCGGATTGGCGGTTAAAATCTCCAGATGTTCGGGCGCTATTTGGTTCATTAGATCGATCGCTTCGTCTAAACTTTTCGTAACGATAATCGCGCCGCGTTTTTCGATCGACTCTTTGGCGATCGCGGCGCGTTTTAACCCGTTTAATTGCGCGATCGCGGCGGCTTTTGTCCGCTCTGCTAGATCGCGATCGGGCGTGATCAAAACGCAAGAAGCCATCTCGTCGTGTTCGGCTTGGCTCAAAAGGTCGATCGAGATAATCTCCGCGTCTGCGCCGCTATCGGCAATCACGCCAATCTCGCTCGGACCCGCGATCATATCGATATTAACGTCGCCGAAAACCGCTTTTTTAGCGGCGGCGACAAAGATATTTCCAGGTCCGGTTATCACGTCGACTTTTGGGATACTTTGCGTTCCGTAAGCCATAGCGGCGATCGCGCTTGCGCCGCCTATTTTGAAAAGCCGTTTGATCCCGCACAAATGCGCAGCCGCAAGCGTCAGCGGATTGATCGCGTTGTCCGGCGCGGGAGAACAAACGACAATCTCGCCTACGCCCGCCACAATCGCGGGAATCGCGTTCATCAAAAGGCTACTCGGATACGCCGCTTTGCCGCCCGGAATATATAGCCCCGCGCGATCGACGGGCGTAATCTTTTGCCCAAGCCAACCTTCGGGACTAAAGTCAATCCAGCTTTCCTGCGCCTGCTTTTCGTGAAAACGTCTAACGCGATCGAAGGCGCTTTTCAGCGCGCTTTGCAAATTAGGCGGCGTTTGTTCCCACGCCTCATCAAAAGCGCCGCTAGAAACGACGATCTCCTCTATACTTTTTGGTTTCCAGCGATCAAAGCGCGCGATATGATCAAGTAAAGCCAAATCGCCGCCTGACTTTATCTCGTCGATTATCGCTTGCGTCGCTTGCGCGGCATTTTTCATATCCATATTTGCGCGGTTTAATAAGGCGTTAAAACGCTCGTTAAAATCTTCGCTTGACGTATCTAAAATCCGCATAAACTCCCCCTTGAAAACGCCTATTCTAGCCAAAAGTCGTATTTTAGGCGTTAATTTGTATTTTTTCGTTTGTTAGCAGATTAAAAACGTTTTTTTCGTCCTCCCCTAAAGATACGGCAAAGCGCCTTGAAATAACCAATTAAGCTCTTCTTTTGAAATAATCGGTTTGCTCGCCATTTTTGCCGCTTTGTTTTTGCGTTGCACGTTTAGCAAACTCCGCGCTAACCCTAACGCTTTATTTATAAAGCTACGACTATGGCTTTATTTATACTTTGGCAAATGCGTTGCAATGATTCGCGTCTCCAAGCCTAAATTGATTTAATAGCCCGCGCTTTCCATAAGTCGCCCAAGCGTTGATAAGGCTGGTTCGATCCACGCGAATGAAAATATCACCATAACAGCCGCGATTCCAAGCACGATCTTTAACGCCAAAGCGCTATTTTGATAGTAGATTGTCCCGTCATTGTCGGAAGGATCTCGCAAAAACATATAGACGATCAGTTTTAGATAATAGTAGAT
>JAISRI010000132.1 GCA_031273735.1 Helicobacteraceae bacterium | reverse complement strand
GATTCTTTAGTTAATTTTCGCGCCAGCGCTTTGCTCGAAAGTTGAGAGAGCAACTTATTAAGCTCCTCGTTTTTCAGCTCAATTCGTAGTTCAACCATTTTCCGATTCCCCCTTGACTTTCTAAAAAAATGACGCTAGAATGGTTGTTTGAAACGGCTTGTAGCTCAAAATGGTAGAGCAAGAATAGGGCAATACGCTCTAGTCTGGGTTGCGGAACTCGATAGCCGTCAAGCCGTTTCACTTCAAACTCCCGTCAATCAATATATATCTCTTATCCCCAAGATTGTAATTTTCTAAAAGCCCAGCCGTGATGATCTCATTGATAACTTTTCCGCGCATAATTTGCGATTTGTAATTAACGTCGTCTATAATTTTCGCGCCTTTTTATTTTTCGCGGTTTATAGCTATTTGTCTAAGCGTCGCAAAAACCGCGAAAAACTTGGCGTTTATCTGCCCGTGCTTCCAAAACCGCCCGCGCCGCGCTCCGTTTCGTCAAGATATTCAACTTCGACGAGATCGGCTTGCGAAACGGCGCTTACGATCGCCTGCGCAATTCGATCGCCCGCGCTGATTTTGAAAGTTTCGCTCCCTAAGTTGATCAATATTATCATCAATTCGCCTCGATAGTCGCTATCGACCGTGCCAGGCGAATTAAGCACCGTAACGCTATGTTTTAACGCCAACCCGCTCCTTGGGCGCACCTGCAATTCGTAGCCGATCGGCAAAGAGATCGCCAAACCTGTTTTTATCAAAGCGCGATCGCCCGCAGATATTTCGCAATCTTCCAAAGCGCATAGATCAAAGCCCGCCGCGTTCGCGCTTTGGTATTTTGGAATCCGCGCTTTGGGATCGAGTTTTTTTATTTTAAGCGCTATCACTCTTTTGCCTGCTTTTTAAGAGTTCGAGAAACCGCCCGATCGAAGCTATCGCCAACCGGTTTTTCTTTTGCTTCCGCCGCTTTAACGAAATCGTCGCGAAGTTTTATTTTTTCGATAAGTTCCTTCGATAAACCTTCGCGCAGTTTAGTCTGTTCGGCGATATATCTCTCTCTTTCTTTCGCCGTCATCTTTTGCATATTTTCCGGCAACTCTTTAACGGGAACTTTATCTAGCGTTACGACTTTATTATTAACGTCTCCGACAAGATCGCCGTCGCCGGTTATAGCGCCGCCGGAGTTTTTATTTATAAACTTTGACATCTCTATAGAAGAGTCTTTGGGCGCGGCTTCATACGACGCGCGTTTTTCCGCTACAAATCGTTGCTTTTCGATCCGCCCGTATGGAACGATCGTCGCGTTTATTTTGCGCTGAATAATTATGATCTCGTCGTCGTATGGCGTTTCGATTACGATCGTCCGCCCGCCGTCCTGCGCGATAGCGATATATTCGCCGCCGCCTAACGAGGCGATCTCTTTCCAAATTTTTCTCGTCGATTGCATATCGCCCGCTTGCACGGCGTTTATCACGATTCCGCGCCGTTTTGCCTCCGCGATTATTTCGGGATATTTGCGATCCTGATCGTAGTCCATATGCGGCGGAGCGTCGCCCACAAGGAAGATTATGCGAACGCTTCTCTTGCTTGCCGATTCGATCCAACCCATTTTGGTTACCGCAATATCTAGCGCTTCGTTAACCGATTCGGGCGTGTCGCCGCCCCCGCTTGCCTCAAAAGCTAAAAGTTTTGCGTAAATGTCTTGAACGTCCGTCGTAAGCGGATAGTAACGAACGACGTAATCGTCGCCAATATCGCGATACCCCGCAAGCCCTACGCGAATTGTCGAATTTGGATTTTGATCGACGATCGTATTGGCGATCGTCCAGATTTTGCGTTTTGCGTTTTCTATTAGTCCGCTCATAGAACCTGTCGTATCCAATACGAAAACTACGTCGATTTGAAATGAAGGCGTAGGTTTGACGACGTCGATCGCCGCCGCGTTTAACGGCAAAAGCGCAACCGCGAGCGCGACGCATATTTTTCTAACGTTTGACATAGTTTTGCTTTTAATCAAGATTGATCTCCTTGTAGCCGATCGAAACGATTTCGTATTCTTTTATTCCATTCGGCAGATCGGCTACGACGTCCGCGCCTTCCTCTTTGCCGATCAACGCTCTGGCAAGCGGCGATCCGATCGAGATCATACCTTTTGCCGCGTCGCTCTCCGCCGAACCTACGATCGTATAAACAATCTCTTTTTCCGTTTCGAGATCCAGCAAAGTAACGGTCGATCCGAAGCTAACGCGCTTGTGCGGAAGCGTCGCGGGATCGATCACCTGCGCTTTAGCGACAAACTGCTCAAGGAGCGAAACGCGCTTTTCTAAATGATTCATTTTTTCTTTCGCGGCGTGATATTCGGCGTTTTCTTTAAGATCGCCTAGTTGCGCGGCGATCTGTATCTCCTTCGCCACAGTCGCGCGCTCCGCGTTTTTAAGACGCTCCAACTCTTTAACGATCTTTTCGTAGCCTTTAGGCGTCATCGGTTCTTTATCTAACATATTGTCTCCTAAAAATAAGCCGATATATTACCCAAGCTCTCCTAGTCGCCTTCCCAAATTTTACAAAATAAAGCGATCGGCGACGTTTGCGGGTCTTGCAAAATAGACGAAATCATTAGCGCGGGCAAAAAGCTGGACAGATTTTTGCAATTTTGCGCGAACCGCGTTGCGAAACGGGTTTGTTAGCGATCGATTCGCGGCGAAATTAGCGCTTTTTTGTATAATTTCGGCGTTTTTGGGCGGGATTTAATAGCGGATTAAGGATTGCAAGCTACAATTGCGCCCTTAAACTTCAGGGCTGGTTTAGCTCAGTTGGTAGAGCGGCTGCCTTGTAAGCAGCAGGTCGGGGGTTCAAATCCCTTAACCAGCTCCAGTTTAGTCGTTTTGGTTTCAGTTTTTAAGAAACAGCGTTTTACCGCGCTGGACTTGCGTTAGGCGTTATGGCGTTGCGAAACGTTTGGTCGTTTTGCAAGGCGAGGTGAGATTCCCGAGCGGTCAAAGGGGACAGACTGTAAATCTGTTGGCTCTGCCTTCGAAGGTTCGAATCCTTCTCTCACCACCATTGGACGTCTATTTTGCGCGTAAGATTTTGGCTAAAAGCTAAAACTTTCGGCGGCGATCGTTTATGATCGCGCGAAAGTCTTAAGCGGAAAATTAGCTAAAATACGCGCTTTGTGCGGGAGTAGCTCAGTTGGCTAGAGCATTAGCCTTCCAAGCTGAGGGTCGCGGGTTCGAGTCCCGTCTCCCGCTCCAAATGACGCAAGTTCGGTTAGTTCGGGAGCTGGCATTTTTGCCCCCTACCGAAATTCACGCGTTTCATAATAAAGCGGAACCTTTGAGGTTGGTTTAAGCTCTTTGCGAGCGAAATGAAGCCTAAAGAGAATGCCTCGCGCCCATATAGCTCAGAGGCAGAGCGCTTCCTTGGTAAGGAAGAGGTCGGAAGTTCAATTCTTCTTATGGGCTCCATATAACGAGCTAAACAAGAAGTAAAAAAGAAAGGAAACTAAGAGATGGCAAAAGAAAAATTCGTCCGCTCCAAGCCGCATATCAATATCGGCACGATCGGACACGTCGATCACGGCAAGACCACGCTTACGGCGGCGATCACCGTCGTTTTAGCGAATAAATACGGCGGCGAAAAGAAGGCGTACGATCAGATCGATAACGCGCCCGAAGAAAAAGAGCGCGGCATCACGATCGCTACGAGCCACGTAGAATACGAAACGGCAAAGCGCCACTATGCGCACGTCGATTGTCCCGGGCACGCCGACTACGTCAAAAATATGATCACCGGCGCGGCGCAAATGGACGGCGCGATCCTTGTGATCGCCGCTACGGACGGCGTTATGGCGCAAACCAAAGAGCATATTCTTTTGGCGCGTCAAGTCGGCGTTCCTCATATCGTCGTTTTCCTCAACAAAGAGGATATGCTAGACGAGAGCGAAAGAGCCGAGATGATCGAGCTTGTCGAAATGGAAGTGCGCGAAACGCTTAGCAAATACGAGTTTCCCGGCGACGACACTCCGATTATCGCGGGTTCGGCTAAATTGGCGCTCGACGCGGGTATGGAGGGCAAAGAGAACGAATGGACGGCTAAGGTTATTAAGCTCTTAGATACGGTCGACGAGTTTATTCCTACTCCTAAGCGCGAAACGGATAAGCCTTATCTGATGCCTGTCGAAGACGTTTTCTCGATCTCGGGTCGCGGCACGGTCGTTACCGGTCGTATCGATCGCGGCGTCGTGAAAGTGGGCGAAGAAGTTGAAATTATCGGTTTGCGCGAAACTCGCAAAACCGTCGTTACGGGCGTAGAAATGTTCCACAAAGAGATGGAGCAAGGCGAAGCGGGCGATAACTGCGGCATTCTTTTGCGCGGCACGAAAAAAGAGGAAGTAGAGCGCGGTATGGTGCTGGCAAAACCCGGCACGATCAACCCGCACACCGAGTTTGAAGCGGAAATCTACGTGCTAACCAAAGACGAAGGCGGACGACATACGCCTTTCTTTGCAGGTTACCGCCCGCAGTTTTATATCCGCACGACGGACGTTACCGGCGCGGTTTCTCTGCCTGCGGGCGTCGAAATGGTTATGCCAGGTGATAACATCAAGGTTTCTTGCGCCCTGATCGCTCCGATCGCTATCGAAGAAGGCACGCGCTTCGCTATCCGCGAAGGCGGCAGAACCGTCGGCGCGGGCGTCGTTACGAAGATTATTAAGTAAGGTTTGGCTATGCGCGATAAGATCGGGTTGAAGTGCGTGGAGTGCGGCGATATTAACTACACGACCACAAAGAACAAGAAAACTCACCCTGATAAGGTCGAGTATAGGAAGTATTGCCCGCGTCTGAAAAAGCACACGGCGCATAAAGAAACGAAAATATAACGCCTATCCGTTCCCGTTCGCGGGGGCGGGTAGGGCGGTTATGTTAGGGTAGTAGCTCCAACGGTAGAGCGGCTGATTCCAAATCAGTAGGTTGTGGGTTCGAATCCTACCTACCCTGCCATTAGGGAATACAGAGGGATATAAATGGAAAAACTAATTAGCTATTTTCGGCTTTCAAGAGCGGAGTTAAGCAAGGTCATCTTTCCCCTGCCAATGCAGGTAAAGAGCGCTTTTATAGCGGTTTTTTCGGTCGTAACCGTAATTACGCTTTTTTTGGCTCTAGTCGATCTGCTGATGAGTTACAGTATCTCGTCGGTAATAAATTAAGGGCGATAGATGGCGCAGAAATGGTATGCGATCCAGACTTATTACGGAAGCGAACAGAGCGTTAAAAAGGCGATCGAGCGTCTGCGCGACGAGCTTTCGATTCCCGATCGCATCGCGGAGGTCGTCGTTCCAACGGAAGATTTGATCGAGATTGACGGCAAAAGCGGCAAGTCGAAAACGGTCGCGAGATGTCTTTATCCCGGCTACGTTTTCGCGCAGTTGGAGATGGACAAAGATATGCAACACCGAATTCAATCTCTTTCAAAGGTTTCTCGCTTTATCGGCGAAACGGAAAGTCCTTCCGAGCTGAGCGAGAAGGATATTCAGCTTATCTTGGATAAGGCGAGGAATAAAGCGCCCGCGAAGCACAAGATATTCTTCGATACCGCCGAACAGGTGCGCATCGTCGACGGTCCGTTTGAAAACTTTACGGGCGTTGTCGAAGAGTATGACGCGGCGACGGGAAAATTGCGCCTGAACGTTTCGATTTTCGGGCGGTCGACCCCCGTTGAGATGCTCTATTCCCAAGTAAAAAAGATAGTTTAAGAAAGGTAATCAAATGGCTAAAAAAGTCGTGGGGCAGATCAAGCTCGTTATTCCCGCAACCAAAGCGAATCCGTCGCCGCCCGTTGGTCCCGCTTTGGGTCAAAGAGGCGTCAATATTATGGCGTTTTGCAAGGAGTTCAACGAAAAGACAAAAGAGAGCGCGGGCTGGAATCTGCCCGTTGTGATCACGGTTTACGAGGACAAAAGTTTTTCGTTTATCACTAAACAACCGCCCGTTACCGATCTTGTCAAAAAAGCGGCGGGAGTAGAGAAGGGTACCGATAACCCTCTTAAAAACATCGTTGGCAAGATCACAAAAGCGCAGATTCAGGCGATCGTCAAACAAAAGATTGTCGATATGAATACCTCAGACGAGGAAGCCGCGTTCAAAAGCGTCGCAGGCTCCGCTCGTAGTATGGGTATTCAGGTTGTGGATTAGGAGCTGGAAATATGGCAAAAGTTGCAAAACGGATACAAAAACTAAACGAAACGCTTGAAAAGGGCGCGATCTATTCGCTTGATAAAGCGTCGCAAAAGATCGGCGAGCTTAAAAGCGCGAAGTTTGACGAAACGGTCGAGTTAGCCGTTTGGCTTAACGTCGATCCGCGCCACGCGGATCAGATGATCAGGGGCGCGGTCGTTCTACCGCACGGCACGGGCAAAAAGGTGCGCGTCGCGGTTTTTGCCAAAGGCGACAAGGCAAAAGAGGCGCAAGAGGCTGGAGCGGACGTGGTCGGCGATAACGATCTTGCCGACGAGGTCGCAAAGGGCGTTATAAACTTCGATATTGTTATCGCTACGCCCGATATGATGGGCGTAGTGGGCAAAATCGGACGGATTTTGGGACCAAAAGGACTTATGCCCAACCCTAAA
The DNA here is from genome assembly GCA_031273735.1 of Helicobacteraceae bacterium. GTDB lineage: Bacteria > Campylobacterota > Campylobacteria > Campylobacterales > SZUA-545 > JAIRNH01. Next base: position 15,952 of record JAISRI010000132.1, on the reverse strand, counting down.
ACGGGAACCGTAACGCAGGACGTTAAGACCGCCGTTAAAAACGCAAAGGGCGGTCAGGTCAATTTCAAAGTCGATAAAAAAGGCAATATACACGCCGGTATCGGCAAGGCTAGTTTTTCTAGCGACAAGATCAGAGAGAATGCCGCGACTTTGGTCAAAGCGTTGAACCGAATGAAACCCGCGAGCGCCAAAGGCAAATACGTTAAAAAGGCGGCGATGAGTTTAACTATGTCGCCGTCGATCCTATTAGACGTAAATGAATTGACGGAACTGCGCGGTTGATTTCTGTAGGCTAAAGACAGCGGGCGTTTGGGCGACCGAACTTAATCAAACCCGCCGAAGTTTGTCGGAAAGGAGATAAATGACAAAAGCTGAAAAAACGGAGATCATCGACTACCTCGCCAAAGAGTTTGGAAATAGCGACGCAATTTTAGTCGCCGATTACAAAGGTCTTAGCGTGTCGGAGTTTGAGGATTTAAGAAATAGAACGCGCAAGATTGGCGGTTTCGTGAAGGTGGCAAAAAACTCCTTAGCGACGCTCGCTTTGAAAAGCGCGGGCAAAGAGGGCTTAAGCCTTCGAGAAACGAACGTCTTTCTTTGGGGCGGCGACGGTTTGAACCTAATTAAAACGGCAAGCAAATTCGCCGACGAATCCAAAGAGAAGTTTTCGATCAAGTCTGGTTATATCGAGAATAAAGCGGTCGACGCAAGTTATATCGACGCGCTTGCCAAGCTGCCTTCCAAAGAACAGCTTATCGGTATGCTTTTGTCGGTTTGGACGGCTCCGCTACGCGGTTTCGTTACGGGTCTTGACAATCTGTCTAAAAAACTCGCCGCGTAGCGCGTCGAGATTACGCTAAAAAACAAAAAAAGGAAACAAATGGCAATCACCAAAGAAGAACTGCTGGAATACATCGGCAAATTAACCGTAGTCGAGCTTAACGATCTCGTTAAGGCTTTTGAAGAGAAGTTCGGCGTTAGCGCCGCTCCTACCGTAGTAGCGGGCGCGGCAAGCGCCGCGGCGGCTCCCGAAGCGGCTGAAGAGAAGAACGAGTTTGACGTTCATCTTAAATCCGCAGGCGAAAAGAAAATCAACGTTATTAAGGTCGTCCGCGAGCTTACCGGTCTTGGACTAAAAGAGGCGAAAGACCTTGTGGAGAGCGCTCCAGCGGTTCTCAAAGAGCACGTGGCTAAAGCCGACGTCGAGGATTGGAAGAAAAAACTCGAAGAAGCTGGCGCTCAGGTCGAGTTAAAGTAAAAATTATCGCGATCGCGGCGGGCGAAACGTCCGCTTGCGATCATCCTTCGGCTCTTTTGTTTGCGTAGGTTTCCAAAAAGCGCGCTTTTTTGGACTTAAGAGCCCCAACTTCGCGCGTATCGATTGTGCGCCGCGTCTTTTTTTGCGTCAATCAGTCTATAAAACCGCGTTTTCGCGGTTTTCATTTTCCGCCGAACTTAGGCGTTAATTTCATTGCGAGGTAAACCTATGTTAAACAGCCTTAAATCTGGAAGCCGTCTTCGCGTCGATTTTGCGAAAATCCCGCAGGCGCTACCTATCCCAAATCTTTTGCAACTTCAGCAAAGTAGTTACGACGATTTTTTGATGATCGGACGCGATTCGCGCGATAAAAGCGGAATTGAGCGCGTTTTTCGCGCGATCTTTCCCATTCACGATCAACACAATAATATCACGCTGGAATATCTAGGCGGCGAGTTTGGCAAGCCCAAATACACGATTCGAGAGTCGATGGAACGAGGGCTAACCTACTGCGTGCCGCTTAAAATAAAAGTGCGCTTAATTGTTAATCAAAAAGACGATAAGACGGGCAAAATTATCGGCGTAAAGGATATGAAAGAGCAATCTTTATACGTCCGCGAGATCCCGCTAATGACCGATCGCACCAGCTTTATTATCAACGGCGTAGAGCGCGTCGTCGTCAATCAGCTCCACAGAAGTCCAGGCGTAATTTTCAAAGTCGACGAAAGCGCGACGATCGCCAATAAACTGAGCTACACCGCTCAGATCATTCCCGATCGCGGCAGTTGGCTTCACTTTGAATACGACGCGAAAGACACGCTTTTTGTGCGCATTAACAACCGCAGAAAGGTGCCGATTACGGTGCTTTTTCGCGCTCTTGGATACAGCAAGCAAGATATTGTCCGCCTCTTTTATCCGATCCTGACGATCACGTTACGCGATAACCGCTTTCTCGCGCCTTTTGATCCTGAGCTTTTCAACGGACGGCTCGATTACGATCTTAAAAACGAAAAAGGCGAGATTATCCTTGCGGCGGGCAAGCGCTTGGCAACGGGCAAAGCCAAAAAGCTCAAAGAGGAGGGGCTTGACTTTGTAGAATATCCGTTGGAGGTTTTACTAGAACGCCATATCGCCGAATCGGCGATCAACGCAAAGAGCGGCGAGGTGATCTTAGAAGCGCCCGTTCAACTCGACGAACATAAACTAAAAAAACTCTTCGACGCGGGCGTTACCGAGATTAAAATCGCAAACGACGCGGCGCCCGGATCGGATAAATCGGTTATCGCGGCTTTTGGCGCTGATGCGGAATCTATTAAACTCTTGCGCGTATCCGAAAAGACCGACGACGAAAACGATCTTGCGGCGATTAGGATCTACAAAGTTATGCGACCGGGCGAACCCGTAACCAAAGAGGCTGCGCACGATTTCGTAAATAAGCTATTTTTTGATCCAGAACGCTACGATCTGACTAAAGTCGGTCGTATGAAGATGAACCATAAATTAAGCGTAAACGTTCCCGATTACGTTACCGTGCTAACCCCCGAAGACGTGATCAAAACCGTGCAATATCTGATGAAAGTCAAAAATGGACACGGATATATAGACGATCGCGATCATATGGGCAACAAACGTATTCGAGCGATTGGCGAGCTTCTATCCAACGAGCTTCATCAGGGACTCGTCAAAATGCAGAAGGCGATCCGCGACAAACTGACGACGATCAGCTCTTACGACGAGCTTATGCCGCACGATCTGATCAACACAAAACTGATCACGACGACGATCTTAGATTTTTTTAGCACAGGGCAGCTTTCGCAATTTATGGATCAGACAAACCCGCTTTCCGAAGTTACGCATAAACGCCGCTTATCGGCGCTAGGCGAGGGCGGGCTTGTTAAAGATCGCGCCGGTTTCGAGGTGCGCGACGTGCATCCTACGCATTACGGCAGAATCTGTCCGATCGAGACGCCCGAAGGTCAAAATATCGGTCTGATCAACACGCTTTCGACCTACGCGAAGGTTAATGAGCTTGGCTTTATTCAAGCGCCGTATCGTAAGGTGGTAAACGGCGCGGTTACCGACGAGATCGTCGATTTGACCGCCACGCAAGAAGAAGGGCAGGTGATCGCTCCGGCAAGCGCCAAGATCGACGAGAACGGCTTGATTGTCGAGGAGCTTTTAGAAGCGCGTAAAGACGGCGAAATTATGCTTGTCGAGCGCGAAAAGATTAATCTGATCGACCTCTCGCCGAAAATGGTCGTCGGCGTGGCGGCGGGTTTGATCCCGTTTTTGGAACACGACGACGCAAACCGCGCTTTGATGGGGTCGAATATGCAGCGCCAAGCGGTGCCGCTTATTTGGACGGACGCGCCGATCGTGGGAACAGGTATGGAAAAGACGATCGCGCGCGACGCTTGGCAGAGCGTAAAAGCAAAACGCGGCGGTTTAGTCGAAAAAGTAGACGCAAAAAACGTCTATGTTTTGGGCGAGGACGAAAACGGCGCTTTTATCGATCACTATCCGTTGCAAAAGTATCTGCGCACCAACCAAAACAGCAACTTCGATCAGCGTCCGATCGTCAAAAAGGGCGATATTGTCGCGGCGGGAGATATTATCGCGGACGGATCGAATATGGATCAGGGCGAGCTTGCGCTTGGCAAAAACATTTTGGTAGCTTTTATGCCTTGGAACGGCTTTAACTACGAGGATGCGATTGTCGTCAGCGAAAAGCTAATCCGCGACGACGCTTTTACCAGCGTGCATATTTATGAAAAAGAGATCGAGGCGCGAGAGCTAAAACACGGCGTGGAGGAGATCACTCGCGATCTGCCAAACGTTAAAGAGGAGGACACGCTCCATTTGGACGATAGCGGTATCGTAAAAATCGGCTCTTACGTCAAACCGGGAATGATTCTTGTGGGCAAGGTTAGCCCTAAAGGGGACGTAAAGCTCACCCCAGAAGAGCGGCTTTTACGAATGATATTCGGCGAAAAGGGCGGACACGTAGTCAATAAATCGCTCTACTGCTCCGAATCGGTCGAAGGCGTCGTGATCGACGTTAAAATATTCACCAAGAAGGGCGCGGATCGCGACGCGAGAACGATCGCCGAATTTGAAGCGCAAAAGAGCGAGTTGGAGCGCGAGCATAACGACAAACTTCAGATGATCGACCGCGAGGAGATGTTGAAAATCAACGGTTTTTTATCTAAACAAAAGCTAATCGACGACGTAACGATCGGCGAAAATACCTATAAAAAAGGCGAATGCGTCGGCAAAGAGGAGCTTAAAAACATCAACCGCTTCGCTTTGGGATCGTTGGTCAAAGGGCTGGATAAAAAGGCGCAAAGCGACTACGAAGCGATCAAAGCGCACTTTAGGAATGAAAAAGAGCAGCTCCGCGTCGATCACGAGGAGAAACTTTCCACCATCGAAAAGGACGACATCGTAGCCAGCGGCGTGGTAAAACTCGTCAAGGTCTATATCGCCACCAAACGTAAACTTAAAGTCGGCGACAAGATGGCGGGCAGGCACGGCAACAAGGGCATTGTTTCCACGATCGTCCCAGAACACGATATGCCATATTTAGAGGACGGCAGTAGCGTGGAGATCGTGCTAAACCCGCTAGGGGTTCCAAGCCGTATGAATATCGGGCAGATCTTAGAGGTGCATTTAGGGTTGATCGGCAAGCGGCTAGGCGATCAGCTTGGCGAGATTTTCGAGCAAAAACGCGCCGATTACGTTCAACGTTTGCGCGAAAAGATGATCGAGATCGCCTCAGCTACGCCGCACAAAGTGGGCGTAAAGTATCTAGAGGAGTTAAACGACGACGAGCTTATCAAATACGCCCGCGATTGGACGAACGGCGTTCGCTTCGCAAGTCCCGTTTTCGAGGGGGTAAGCGCGAGCGAGTTTGAAAATCTATTCAGTATGGCGAAGATCGATTCGGACGCGAAAACGACGCTTTACGACGGGCGCACTGGCGAAAGATTTTTAGAGCGGGTCAATGTGGGCTATATGTATATGCTCAAACTCCACCACCTCGTCGATGAAAAAGCCCACGCAAGAAGCACCGGACCATATTCGCTCGTAACGCAGCAGCCGGTCGGCGGCAAGGCGCTTTTCGGCGGTCAGCGTTTCGGCGAAATGGAGGTGTGGGCGTTGGAGGCTTACGGCGCGGCGCACACCCTTAAAGAGATGCTAACGGTTAAATCGGACGACACGGAAGGGCGCGTGCAAACCTACAAGGCGATCACGCGGGGCGAAAATATGCCCGCGAGCGGCGTTCCGGAGATTTTCTTCGTATTAACGAAGGAGCTGCAAGCGCTGGGGCTCGATATTAGCTTATATAAGGAGACGGACAATGGGTAAATTGGAAAAGGTGATCGTAGGTCCCGACGAAAAAGCGCGCGATTTCGACGCGCTCCAAGTGATGATCGCAAGTCCGGAAAAGATTCTTAGCTGGAGCTTCGGCGAGGTTAAAAAACCCGAAACGATCAACTATCGCACGCTAAAACCGGAGCGCGACGGACTTTTTTGCGCGAAGATTTTCGGCCCCGTGCGCGATTACGAGTGCCTATGCGGCAAATATAAGAAGATGCGCTATAAAGGCATCAAGTGCGAAAAGTGCGGCGTCGAGGTAACAAGCTCGAAGGTGCGCAGGAGCAGAATGGGGCATATCGAGCTTGCCGCTCCCGTAGCGCATATTTGGTATGTCAATTCCCTGCCAAGTCGCGTGGGGACGCTTTTGGGCGTGATGACGAAAGATTTAGAGCGCGTGCTGTATTACGAGGCGTATATCGTGGAGAACGCGGGCGAAGCGTTTTACGACGGAGACGCCAATAAATCGCCCGTCGCAAAATACGATATTCTTAACGAAGAGCAATACGGTATGCTCGAAGAGCGTTATTCGCACACGGGTTTTCACGCCGAGATGGGCGCGGAGGCGGTGCGCCGATTGCTTGAAGATCTTGATTTGCCCGCGATGTATGAGAGGCTAAAAGCGGATATTAAAGCGACGACCGCAGAAACCAAACTGAAACTGCTCGTCAAAAAGCTAAAGGTCGTCGAGATGTTCCTAAACTCCGACAACCGTCCCGAATGGATGATCTTAAAGGTTCTGCCCGTGCTTCCGCCCGATATTCGTCCGCTTGTGGCGCTCGACGGCGGCAAGTTCGCGGTGAGCGATCTAAACGATCTCTACCGTCGCGTGATCAACCGCAACGCTCGCCTAAAACGACTCTTAGAGCTTGAAGCGCCAGAGATCATTATCCGCAACGAAAAGCGTATGCTTCAAGAGGCGGTGGATGCGCTTTTTGATAACGGCAGACGCGCCAGCGCGGTCAAAGGCGCAAATAAACGCCCGCTAAAGTCTTTAAGCGAGATTATCAAAGGCAAACAAGGGCGCTTTAGACAGAACCTTTTGGGCAAGCGCGTCGATTTTTCAGGTCGATCGGTGATCGTGGTTGGTCCCGAACTCAATATGGATCAGTGCGGTCTGCCGAAAATTATGGCGTTGGAGCTTTTCAAACCCCATTTAATGGCGAAACTAGAAGAAAAAGGCTACGCCACGACGCTTAAACAGGCAAAACGTCTGATCGAACAACAGGGCAACGAGGTTTGGGAGTGTTTGCAAGAGGTCGTCGAAGGACACCCAGTTTTGCTAAACCGCGCTCCGACGCTTCACAAGCTCTCGATCCAAGCCTTTCACCCTAAACTAATCGACGGCAAGGCGATCCGACTTCACCCGCTCGTGTGCGCCGCCTTTAACGCGGACTTTGACGGCGACCAGATGGCGGTTCACGTTCCGCTTTCGCAAGAGGCGATCGCCGAAGCGAAAATCTTGATGTTAAGCTCTATGAATATCCTGCTCCCCGCTACGGGGCGCGCCGTAACCGCGCCCTCGCAAGATATGGTTTTAGGGCTATATTACCTTTCGATGGAAAAGCGGGGAGTAAAGGGGCAAAATAAACTCTTTTCGGGTATCGACGAAGCGATAATCGCGATCGAAGGCGGTATGGTCGATCTACACGCCCGCGTTCGCGTGGCGATAGGCGATCAGATGATCGCCACGACGGCTGGAAGGATCGTTATTAAATCGATCCTGCCCGATTACGTTCCCGCAAACCTTTGGAATCGCGTTCTAAAGAAAAAGACGATCGGCGAGTTGGTCGATTACGTCTATAAAAGAGGCGGAGTCAAAGACGCGGCGGAGTTTTTGGATCACCTCAAAAACTTAGGCTTTCGCTACGCCACAAAAGCGGCGATTTCGATCAGCGCGGCGGATATTTTGGTGCCAGACGACAAAGAGAAGTCGATCGCGGCGGCGAAAAAGAAAGTTAAAGAGATACAGACGCAATTTACATCTGGCTTATTGACCGAGCAGGAGCGCTACAACAAGATCGTCGATCTTTGGACGGACACACAAAACAGCGTAGCCGAAGCGATGATGAAGCTCGTCCAAAACGACAATCAAGGTTTTAACTCGATCTATATGATGGCGGATAGCGGCGCGAGAGGTTCCGCCTCGCAAATTCGTCAGCTTGCGGGTATGCGGGGGCTTATGACCAAGCCGGACGGATCGATTATCGAAACGCCCGTCGTTTCAAACTTCAAAGAGGGTTTGAATATGATCGAGTATTTTATCTCGACAAACGGCGCGCGCAAAGGTTTGACCGACACCGCGCTGAAAACGGCTAACGCAGGTTACCTCACGCGCAAACTTATCGACGTGGCGCAGAACGTTCGCGTTAATATCGACGATTGCGGCACGCACGAGGGCGTAGAGGTTACGAGCATTACGGTAGGCGGCGAGCTTATCGAATCGCTCGAAGATCGCATTTTGGGGCGCATACTTGTCGAAGACGCGATCGATCCGATTACCAACGAGGCGCTGTTTAAGGAGGGCGAGCTGATCGACGAGGAAAAAGCGCAAGCGATCGTCGAAGCGCAGATCAAATCGGTCAAGATCAGATCGCCGCTCACCTGCAAAGCGCGAAAGGGCGTTTGCGCCAAGTGCTACGGACTAAATCTAGGCGAAGGCAAGGTCGTTCAAAAGGGCGAGGCGGTGGGCATTATTGCCGCGCAATCGATCGGCGAACCGGGGACGCAGCTAACGCTAAGAACCTTCCACATTGGCGGCGCGGCTTCCAGAACGCAAGAGGAGAGCAAGATCGTCGCGGAAAAAGAGGGCTTTATCCGCTACTACAACCTATCTACATTCAAAAACGGCGCGGGTAGAAGCGTCGTGGCGAATCGGCGCAACGCGGCGGTTTTGCTTGTCGAGCCGAAGGTTAAAGCGCCGTTTGACGGCGTTTTACGCACGGAAACAATCCACGACGAACAGATTTTGATCGTCGATAGCGGAAGCGAGCAAGCGCGTTTTCACCTTCGCAGAAACGATATTGCGAAACCAAACGAATTAGCGGGCGTTTCGGGACAGATCGAAAGCAAGCTATATCTGCCCTACAAAGAGGGCGATCGTATCAAAGCGGACGAGTCGATTGTCGAGGTGATCAAAGAGAGCTATAACGTGCCGGCGCGGATCAGCTACGGCGCGGAGCTACACGTAGAAGACGGCGCGCCCGTGCCGATCAAGATCGAGGCGAAGGCAAACGGGATCGTTAAATACTATATGCTTAAAGGCGACTACCTTGAAAGAAGACGCGATATTACGCTTGGTCAAAAGATCGTCGAAAAAGGGCTTTTTGCCGTCGTAGCCGACGAAGAGGATCGGGAGGCGATTCGCCACTATATCGTGCGCGGAAGCATAATCGAAACGGCGGATAACTCCAAAGTCGATACGCAAACGATTATTTCGCGTCCCGAAGCGAACGAGCAGACGGTTATCGCCGAGTGGGATCCATACACGATCCCCGTGATCGCCGAATGCGCGGGCGTAGTCCATTTAGAGGATTTGATACCGGGCGCGACGGTAAGCGAGCAGATCGACGAGCTAACGGGACAAACGCGCCTTATGATCAACGAATACTATCCGCCCGAATACAAACCAGCGATCGTTCTTGCGGACGAATCAGGGCGGTTGATTCGCTATTCGCTGGAGTTCAAAACGGCGATATTCGTTCAAGAAGGCGAGAGCGTCGGCGAAGCGCAGGTGCTGGCGAAGATGCCAAAAGCGGTCGCGAAAAGTCGCGATATTACGGGCGGTTTGCCTCGCGTTACCGAGCTTTTAGAGGCGCGAAAGCCCAAAGACTTTGCGGTTTTGGCGGATATTGACGGCGTAGTGCGTTTTGGCAAGCCGATTCGCAACAAACAGCGCGTCTATATCGAAAACGAAAGCAAAGTATCCGTCGATTATCAGATCGAAAAGGGCAAACAGATACTCGTTCATGAAGGCGAGTTTGTCCATGCGGGCGAACGGCTAACGGACGGGCAAATCTCGTCGCACGACATTTTGCGAATCTTGGGCGAAAAACAGCTTCAGCAATTTATCGTCAGCGAAGTTCAACAGGTCTATCGCAGGCAAGGCGTTGTGATCAACGACAAACACCTAGAGGTGATCATAGGCGAAATGCTTCGTCAGGTTAAGATTGTCGATAGCGGCGATACAAAGTTTATCGTTCACGATCTTATCAGTCGTCGCCGCTTCGAGGACGAAAATCTGCGCGTGATGAAACTTGGCGGCGAACCCGCGCTTGCTACGCCGATCTTGCTTGGCATTACGCGATCGGCGGTGGGCGCGGATTCTATTATCTCCGCCGCCTCGTTCCAAGAAACGACAAAGGTTTTGACGGAAGCCTCGATCGCGGGCAAGTTCGACTATTTGGAGGATCTAAAAGAAAACGTCGTTCTAGGACGGCTAATTCCCGTCGGCACGGGCATTTATAAGCGTAAACCCCCAACCGTAAGAGAAGTTAACGGGGACTAAGTTTTGATAATAGCAAAGGACTACGAATAGTCCTTTGCTAAAATATGAAAATAGACCTTATTTTTTTGTCAAATCTATACATATAATTTTGATAGCGTTTATGTAGTTTTCAGGGATATAATTTTTGATTTTTTCTATCATCTTCGTTTTATTTTGCCTATCTCCAAAGTAGAATATCAAATATATTCCAAACTGAACTCCCGAAGAAAAATACTTTTTAATCAATTGATCCTTTATTGCATTATAAATATCTTGATTTCCGTCTTTTTTACATTCGATCTGTGCTTCAAACGATAAATTATGTTTATATCTTACGTTTATATCTACTCTGTTGTTAGCTTCGTAAGATTCTTTTGAAAAATCAAGCGTATGATCGTGTCTATGTTTTAGGATTCTTAGTATTTCGTCCCTACAAGCGTTTTCATCTTTCGATTCTTTTTTATTATAAAATGCGTCCTTATCATTAGCTCTATTGTCCTCGATTATAGTTTTTACTTCATCGAGTTTAATACATAAGTCGGTAAAAAAATCTTCTTTGGAAATTATCTCTTGGTTAAAAATATATTTTTTGATTTTTTCAACGCTATAAGCGCTAAACTCGCTATCGCTTGCTTGTTGCATAAGCGCGTTCATTTTATTCAAAATATCGTTATGCCAAATACTGTTTTCTCCATGCGTTTTTAATAGTTCTTGCAATTCGCTTATATTTAGCAAGTCTAAAGTATGTTTCCTTATAGAGCCGAATCGGAATTCTTCAACGCTCTTTTTTAACTCTACTGTGTTGATGCCTGTAAATAAATAATCCACTATCTTTATTTTATCTTGACTGGAAAAGTCCGTAGAGGACAAATAGCTATTTGCATCATAATCAGGTTTGTTTATATCTAGCAAATCACATAAAGCCGATGCGTTACTTGATCTAAAATCCTCTTTTTTGTTATTTTGAAGTAAAAGTAATGTTTCAATCAATAATTTATTATCGTCGTCTATGTCTATTTCAATTAGATTTTCTAAGTCGTTCGGACTCATCTTAAAAGCATAATAGCGTAATAGACGGTTTAATATGCTATTCTTTTTATTATTGTAGGCTGGCCAAATTATGTTTTTCAACGCTTCTTTATTATCCTCTTTTTCGATAAAACTAGATAAAATATTTGCTTTTACCTCGTCAAAAACCGAAGTCAATAGTAACCCAATATAACGTTTTAGCGCATCGATCGCAAAGTCATTAAAGTCATTCTCGATTTGCTCCGTAAAAGTATTATGACAAATATTACGCACGGGTTCGTTTAAAACGGATAGAATATATAAATATCGCAGAAATTCTTCATTTACTATTCCGTCAATATTGATATTTTCGTTTAGGCAAAGTGAAATATAATAAATCTGATCAATATCGCTATTTCTTTTTGAATCTAGTAAGGAGTGTATGCTAGTAGGCTCTTCAGAAAGCGGCTCGAAATATATTACATCTTTTAGGATATCTTTTAATCTTGCCTGCGTTGATTTAGTTAGACACTCGTCTATTTTATCGTCCAATTTATGATAATAAAACCACGCAATAAACGCTAGGTCATTTAGCGTTTTTTGTATTGTTTTATCGTCTTTTTCAGAAAAATATCGTTCTTTTGCTCGTATACATTTTTTAATTTTTTCAATTCTCTCCTCATTTTCTTTTTCCTGTTCTATTTCCCAAGCAGATTTTGACGGATTTTCTAGTTTGTATAATATGTCTTCAAGTTTATATCTTTTTAGTAAAGCCTTTATTTCGTCGTTGTTTCTTTTATCAAGCGGCAAGTTATAAAACCCTTGCCAAAAAAGTTCAGATAACTCCTCTTCGCTTAAATCTTTATCCATTTTTTCAAAAATTATTTTGGCTGAATTGATCGACGGTATATCCTCGATAAAGCGCCGAAAATCATCGATTTTACTTATAGCTTTTTCATCTATCATTTTTTCAACATATAACCCAAATAATTCGCTCGCTAACCTTTGCAATTTTTCCGCGAACTTATCCAATTTATCCTTTTGCATAAGTGAGTTGAATTTGAGCGCCTCGCGTTTTTTATAATAGCTTTTGAAGTGGATCAAAATATCAAATATATCTTTGGCGGACATAGTATCTTCAAATTGAAGCATAGTTTCCGCAAAATAATCTTCGATAAAGTATTTAATGTTGCTATTTTTAAAGTAACTTTCAGCGTCGTCAAAAAGTTTCTTGTATAATTCGTCAATTAAAGCATACTTGTCCTTATACTTTGTTTTAAACAAATACCAACAATGACCAACTACCTGATCGCCTTCGTATGTTGCGAGATATTCAACCAATTCTTCTGTATTTATATGTTCTGGATATAAGACGCGCATTATACGATCTTTGAGATCATGTCCCTTATCTTCAATCTCGTTATTTCTGATTTTTATAAGCAGTTGTTTTAAAAAAGATATGTCGTCTCTGATTGGCGTTATAAGCTCTGGAAAATAAACCCTCTCGTTTTTGATGGCTAGGCGCTCTTTGGCAAAATTTTTAATTTTACTAGAAGGGTTTTTGCCGTAAGAAATTATCCACGCAAGAAAAGACGTATAGTGATCTAGACTATTTATATACTCCTTAAACTCCTGTATTAAAAAGTCGTCCAACTCCTCGCAATACAAAACGCCGATTTCTTTTACATGTCCATAGCTCACGCAAGACGGATCTTTTTCTTTTAGGTAAATTTTTACCGCCTCAATTGCTTCTCTCTTTTGTTCATAATTAAATAAAGAGGCGTCTCCATATACAACTTGATAATACGGATCAATTTTAATCAAATCGCTATCTTTGCTAAAGGCGCAGAGCCAAGAATATGTTCCTTTGAGCGGCGTTGGTATTTTTTCATTTTTTACAAATAAGGTTTTTATCTTTTCTCTGTGAAAGCTTATATTGTTACTATTTTGAGAAGCGTTGATAAAATGAGCCAGAGCATACTCAGCTATGGTTCTATGGGCAAAAGCGCGCTCGTTAAAAAGTTTTGTTTTTAATACCTTCGTTATATCGTCCTTTAAGTATCCATTTTTGCTATCGGCTATTTCATCTACGAATTCTTCATTAAAAATATCTTTTTCGCTAAATATATGAAAAAGCGCTATATATCCGACTATTTTGAACATTTTATCTTTTTCAATATCTATTTCATTATACTCTCTCTTTCGCTCTCTAGCATTTGATATGAATGTTTCATAGATTTTAGATTTTGTTTCAATACTATTTTCATTTCCGGATTCCCAAATATCGGACAGCATTTTAAATAAATATGGGTTATCTAAGAAGTCAAACTGTTGAAACTTATACAAGAACTCATTTTTGTTTTTTATTTTGAAATGATCCGCAAACCGATCTTGAAGCTCATAGCTTAACGGCAAGATTTGATAAACATAGGCTTCTATTTTAATTTCGTTTCTTAATGCTTGCTTGTCGTCAATTCCATACCAATCCATTTCTCTGCAACTTATAACAATTCTCAAGCTATTGTTTCTTTTAATGATTTCGTTTAGCTTGCGTCCAAGTTCTACAAAAACAAATGTTTTGTCGTTCGAAACGGTTCTGTATTCATCAACCGCGTCAATAAGTAATATCTCTGCCGAGTCTCTGACGCTTTCATTTAATTTTATAAAACTTTTTGCAGTTGTGGAGTGAACAACATTTTCATATTCCTGTTGATATTTTTTTAGTATAGACGTTTTTCCGCTACCGGGATTTCCTAAAATTATAACAAGATTATGTTCTAATATTGCTTGGGTAAGATTGTATATTCTATCGTTACTTTTATCGCCGTTAATCTTTTTCAGTTCTAAATCTATGTAATTTTCCAATCTATCTCTTTCTTAATCGTTGCGTGTCGGTATTGAGGCAATTATCTCTGTTATTTTATTCGCGATATTTGCGTAAATAGTCTTGCGTTGTTCGCAAAAATATTCGCGCAATAAATGCAACGTTTTATTTCCTGGAAACAAGATCGGCAAAATTTCTCGGCATACTTCGCCGTTATTAAATAGTTTTCTGAATACGAATACCGAGAGTTTTTTTATCTCTTCAAAACTATTTTCTGCGTTTTCATCAAAATTAACGGAAGGCATTTCGGGAATACCTTCTTTCCATCTATGTAAATACTCTGTTAGCTCGTCCCACACTTCAGGATGCCCGATCTCTTCCCAAAGCTCCTTTCCATAGCAAAGTTTTATATATATGCCGTATTCGCCGCGAATTTTCTCTATTTCTTCATTGTAAAAATTCTTATTCTTTTTAAGGCTTGGATCAATGAAATATGTATAGCATTTTAGATCAGATTCTTCATGATCAAAAAGTAGAGCCGCAATTTTCTTCTCAAAATTTTTCATTTGTCCGTCTTTTTTACTAGAATCGTGATCGTCTCTTACTTTTTGCTCGATAAAATAGATATATTGATTGTCTTGAAAAAGTTGGTCAAGGCGTAGTCTCTTATTACTTCTTATGATTTCTTTTTCTAAATTTCGATACCCCAACGCTAAAAAATATTGTTGAAATAAATCTTCTAAAGCGTCGCCAAACCTAATCTCGTGAGATTGCAATAAGTTTTGCAGAATCTTAGTTCTTGGCTTATTAGGCCTAAATAGTCCAATATACCTATCTGGATACTCTGCTATTTTTTTAAGCAAATCTCTTTTTGAATTATCAAAAATATGCTTGTTTAGCGTAGAGCTAAAAACGCTATACTCCATATCGAACCTTTCTATACTCGTTTCTTATTTCGTCGATTAGTATAGGCTGATTATTTTTGATAATATGCCAAAACTTCCAACCGTTGCACGACGGGGTTTGTTGGATATACGCGCCTATGCGATGGATCGAACCCGTAAGATTGTTATAGCGCAGTTCGCCATTTTCTAGCACAAAAGCGCTTTTCCCATAATTCTTTCTAGTAAAAAGCGCGTCGCCTACTTTTACAAAACCCTCTCTTATTAGCTCTTCAAATGGAACTCTAATCTCGCTTTCTTTTTCTTCTTCAATCCAATCCGCCTCGCTCCAAACGGCTCTTATAGCTTCGATTCTTTTTTGCGCGATTGCGATATAGTCGGCTTCTTTTTCTATGCCAATATAATTTCTGTTTAGCTTTTTTGCCGCCGCTCCCGTTGTGCCTGTTCCAAAAAATGGATCCAACACGACATCGCCTTGTTTCGTAGCGGATAAAATTACCCTTTTTAGTAACTCTTCGGGCTTTTGCGTAGAGTGAGCTTTTTTGCCGTCGTTTCCCTTGATTCGTTCGTCGCCTATACATAGACCTATTTGCCAGACGGAGGTCATTTGCTTATCGCCGTTATATCTTTTCATAATTTTATGGTTAAAGGTATATTTTTTGTATTGTTTGCCTTTTGAACACCATAGGAGAGTTTCTGTGGCGTTGGTAAAGCGCGTCCCTAAAAAATTTGGCATCGGATTTGTTTTATACCATGTTACGTCGTTTAGAATCCAAAAGCCAAGATTGAGCATAATGTTTCCAACGCGATAGATATTGTGATAACTTCCTATTACCCAAATCGATCCGCTGTGTTTTAATATACGACGACATTCTTGAAGCCAAGCGCTACAAAAAGCGTCGTATTCCGCAAATGATTCGAATTTGTCCCATGCGTCGTCTACGCCGTCGACCTTCGTATTGTTTGGTCTATACAATGCGTTTTCTAATTGCATATTATATGGCGGATCGGCAAATATCAGATCGACCGAATTATCGGGGATTTTCTTTAATTCCTCTATGCAATCGCCATGTATTATCACATTAACGTTCATCTGA
>JAISRI010000036.1 GCA_031273735.1 Helicobacteraceae bacterium | reverse complement strand
GTTTAATAGAAGATCGTTGAACGACGTTGCATAAAATTTCTTTTGCGCTCCCTCCTCAACTCGGCAAAATAGCGACGATCGGGCAATGGCGCTTTCAAAAACGGGTTGTAAGCGCCGTTAATATATAAGCGGGGCGGAAAGGACGAAAGGCGGCGGTTTTGCCTTATCGAATACAGTTTTTTAGAATATCGCGCGAGCCTTTACGGATCGAGAGAGCGGAGCTTTTCTAACCACTCGGCGATCGTTTTTTCATATCCGATCGGCTTTAGATCGACAAAGCTAACGCTTTCTTGCGTATAGGCTTGTTTGACGTAGCCGCCAAAGTCGTGCGGATATTTGTAGGTTAGTCCGCGCCCTAGTTTTTTTGCTCCTTCGTAGTGCGCGTCTTTAAGAAAATCTGGCACTTCTAAAATCAGTCCGTTCGCGATCGCCTCAAGCGCTCTGTCGATAGCGACGATCGCCGTGTTGGATTTGGGCGAGCAGGCGAGGTAGATCGCCGTTTGCGAAAGAATAATTCGGCTTTCGGGCATACCTATCGAAGCGACCGATTCAAAACAAGCGTGGGCGAGGATCAGCGCGTTTGGATTGGCGTTTCCTATATCCTCGCTTGCGAAGATCAACATTCGGCGGGCGATAAAGCGCGGTTCCTCGCCGCCCGCGATCAGACGCGCCAGATAGTAGATCGCCGCGTCGGGATCGCTTCCGCGCAAAGATTTTATAAGCGCGCTGGCAAGGTTGTAGTGGGTCTCGTCTTCGCTCGCGCCGTCGTTTAACGCGCTTTGGCGGATCGTCTTTAGAGTTTCTACGCTTAAGGGCGCGTTTTGCGCTACGATCCAGCCAAACTCTAGCAGCTTAAGCGCCGCCCTCGCGTCGCCGCCGCTGGAGGCAATGAGATACTCCCGCGTTTGCTGCGAAAGGCTTTTGTTTTCCAGCCTCTCTGCGCGATCGAGCAAGATTTCTAGATCGGCGCGGCTTAGGGGCGCGAACTCAAAAAGAAGCGACCTTGATCGTATCGCGGCGGTGAGCGAAAAAAACGGGTTTTCCGTGCTAGCGCCAACGATCATAGCGTCGGAGCGCTCCATAACGGGTAGTAATACCTCTTGTTGGTTTTTGCTTAAACGGTGAACCTCGTCGATAAAAATCAGCGGTTTGCTTAACGCGCCTTTGGCGCTTTCAAAGATAGCGCGTAGCTCCTCGACTTTAAGACTGGTGGCGTTTAGCTCGTAGCAGATACGTCCGCTTGTATTGGCGATAATTCTAGCCAGCGTCGTTTTGCCCGTGCCAGGGGGGCCGAAAAAGAAGCCGTGAAAAAGCGCGTTTGATTCTATCAGTTTTTTTAGCGCGCCGTTCTCGCCGAGTAGTCTAGGTTGCCCTAGTATTTGGCTTAACTCCGTAGGGCGCAAAAGTTGCGTTAGATCGCCCATAAAAGCCCTTTCTCAAACGTTAAGAGCGATTATAGACGCTTTAGGATTTCACTGCAACAGGGTTAAAAACGCTTCTCGATCGCGCGGCCCGTCGAAATCGGCGAAAAACAACCCCTGCCAAGGACCAAGAAGCATTTTCGCGTTTTCTACGGGAATCGTAACGTTGGAACCCATTAGCGAGGCTTTCATATGCGCGTCGCCGTTGCCGCCGATATGCGCGTAACGTCCGTCCGACGGGAAAAATTCGTGAAGTTTTTTAAGTAGATCGCGTTGAATGTTCGGGTCTTTGTTTTCGCAGACAAAAACGGAGCAGGTGCTGTGCGGCGAAAAGATATTGATCGCCGACGCGTTAACGCCGCTTCTGACAATCTCCTCGTTAATCTGATCGGTAAGGTCGATCATCTCCGTTTTGTAGCGACTTTTGACGTTTAGTTTTGTCATTTGAATCCTTTATATGTAATTTTGCCCTAGCCGTTCTTACGCTCTTTTGCCGTTCCTCCTTGCTTGCCGTAGATTGGCGGATAAATCGATACTCCTCTTTGGAGCAGAAACGCCATTCGCCGACGGGTAGGGAGTTAAGCGAGATCTCGCCGAACGAAACGCGCTTTAGGTCTAACGCTTTGCGCTCAAAATGGGCGAAAAATCGGCGGATTTCGCGGTTTTTGCCTTCCGTAAGCGCAATTTTAAGCCGCGAATAGTTGGCGCGGTTTTTTTCGATACGCCACTTTGCGAACGGAGCGAGATAGCTTATTTTTTCGTCGTTTAGCGGGTGAGCGCCCTCTAATCCGTCCAATTTTAGCCCATCTTGCATAGCCTTTTGTATCGCGTTTGTTATAAAGCCGTCGATCTTTACGTTATAGACGCGCTCCAAATCGCCGCGCATAAGTTTGTCGGCAATTTCGGCGCTATCGGTAAGCAGTAGCAACCCTTCGCTGGCGTAATCTAACCGTCCGATCGCGATAAAGCGCGAGAAACGATCGGGCAGGCTATCGAAGATCGTTTTGCGCCCTTGCGGATCAAAGCGCGTTACCAATTCGCCTTTGGGCTTGTTATAGACGATGATTGTGTAGCGTTCTTTTTTATTATCAAGCCGCTTGCCGTTGATAAATAGTTCTTCCTCTTCGTCTACTTTTGTAGCCAAATCGGTAACTTTTTGCCGCCCGATCGCTACGCGCCCTTCGGATATAAGGCGATCGGCTTCTCTGCGCGAGTAGCCGCCGCGCAGGGCAATCGCTTTGTTGATACGGATTAGATCGTTTGGCATACCGCATTATACTCTAGCGCGCTCTTTGGCGCTCGCATTTTAACGGGGGCGATTTACGGCGTTTATTGGATCGGTTTTGCGTTAGGCGTATCGATCGATAAGCAAAATTAACAGATTTGCGGACGCTATCTCTTGATCAAACATATCGTCGAAATCCTCTTTTGTCTTCGCGTTCTCCACCGCAAAAGATAGAGATTCCCTCGCTCGCTTGTATTCGCCCCGCATAAAAAGAGATTCGCCCAAAAAGCATTGCGCCTGTATGAGCGAGGCAAAATCGTCGTTTTCTTTTGCCGTTGCGATCGCTTTTTGCAAACTCTCTTCGATCTTAGAGCGCCAATCGCTCGTTTTTCTTTGCAAAAGCGCCTCGGCTTTGTTAATATAAATCCCCGCGTTCATTTTCCCTCCTCAAGCGTCCGACGAATAGTAACCCGCATTGTAGCGCCTAACAATCGCGGAGGCTTCCGCTACCCGCAAGCCACGTTGTTCGCGCGCTTGATCGCAATTATTCAATGATTTGTCTCAACTATGATATAAATCAAATTATACTTTATTTTGGGCTAGATATGAAAATTTTGTGTATTCAGTTGCGACAGATGGGCGACGTTATGATGACGACGTGCGCGCTTCGGCAACTTCGGACGCTCTATGCGCAAGCCGAGATCGTCTTTATGAGCGAGCCTTTGGGCGCGAACGTCTATCAAAACAACCCAAACGTTTCGCGCTTATGGATTATCCCGCGAAAGCCGTCGATTTGGGCTTTCGCGACCCTTTTGCGGCGCGTTTATAGGGAGCGTTTCGATCTAGCTATCGACTTTTTCGGCAATCCAAAAAGCGCGCAGATTACCTTTGCCAGCCGCGCGAAAGAGCGAGTCGGTTTTGATTTTCGCTTTCGTCGCTACGCCTATACCCGCCGCGTCGTTTTGGAAGAGAGAGGCGAATACGCGGCGCGATCCAAAAACCGCCTGATCGCGCATTTAGGAGGGCGTTTGGACGATACCGAAATAGAGTTTTTCGTAGGCGACAAGGCGCGACAATATGCGCGAGAGTTTTCCGATCGATACGAATTTAACGACAAAACGATCGCCTTTTGCGTCGTTTCGCGCCGATCTTACAAGATGCTTGATCCCGCCTTTTTCGCTGAAGTCGGCGACGCGCTGATCGCGGCGGGATACAAACTTTTTTTCGTCTATGGGCCGGGCGAAAAACCTCTGGCGGCGGCGGTTTTCGAGCGGCTAAAGCGCCCGCAAAACGCGATTATCGATTACGATATGCCGAATGTGCAAGAGTTAAGGGCGATTTTGGAGTTTTGCGCGTTATACGTCGGCGTCGACGGCGGCAGCAAACATCTAAGCGTTACGGCTAAAGCGCCGACCGTCGCCGTTTTTAACGGCGTTCGGGCGGAAAATTGGACGACGAAAGGACATATCGCCTTTCAGATCGAAAACGGCGCGACGTCAAAAGAGGTAGTCGAGGCGTGTTTGTTACAATTACGCAAAAAAGAAGGCGGCGGCAATGAAGATCGAAGTTAGCAACGGCGAAATCATAGATAAATTGACGATTTTGGCGATCAAATCCGAACGTATAAAAGACGAGACGAAACGCGCAAACGCGTTTAAAGAGTTTGCCGTTTTGAAATCGGCGGCGGAGGATATAATTTCTCAAGACGATCCGCTCTATATCGAGCTATTAAAGATCAACGAAGAGTTGTGGGAGATCGAAGATCGGATCAGAGAGTCGGAACGCCGCAAAGATTTTGGCGATCGTTTTGTCCAGTTAGCGCGATCGGTTTATATTAAAAACGACCGCCGAGCGGAGCTAAAAAGAGCTATTAACGTCCGGACAAAATCCGCCCTGATCGAAGAAAAAAGCTACGAAGCCTATTGATTCAAAACTTTTTGCGCAAACTCTCCCATCGTCGCGCTTTGAAAGCCGTATTTGTCGTTTAATCTGCAATAGTGGACGCACACATCTTCCAATACGGCTAATTTTTCTTCGGTATATCGTCCGAATTCGCGCGGCGGCGCCATATATGATAGATCAAATTATTTAGCGTAAAACTTTTTGCGCAAACTCTCCCATCGTCGCGCTTTGAAAGCCGTATTTGTCGTTTAATCTGCGATAGTGGGCGCACACATCTTCCAATACGGCTAATTTTTCTTCGGTATATCGTCCGAATTCGTGCGGGTGCCACCATATATGATAGATCAAATTATTTTTGGCGGCAAGCGACATTGATCGCTTGATTCTATTCGTTCTAACGCGCGTTTTGAATCTGTCGAGAATAGCGTTTGAGTTTATGTTTGGTCGCCAATGTTCGCTCCCCCAAAGATTGATAATCGGTTCGCCGTAAATATCGTCGATCTGATACGGGCGATCGTTAAAGAGAGGAATATAGCGATCTATAGAGCTAGGTTTCTTGCCGCGCTTATAGCGATCTTTTCCGCGATAGCAGATAATTCCGAGTTCTTTGCACGCCTCTAAATAATCGGCATTGCACTGATTTCGAGGAAAGACGATCGAGCGTATTTGAACGCCTTTTTCATTAGCGATTTTAATAGCCTCTCGCAAATCGGCTCTAAAACTTTCTTTTGTCTGTCCTTCCGCAAGCGCGTTATAGTGCGAAAGCGTATGCGTGGCGATCTCGCAGTTTTCGCGCGTTTTAAGATCTTCGATAATATGCGGCGCGAAGTGATAACGATCGTCGGCAAAACTCTCTAAGCTGTCGATATATGTTCCGTATGGCGAAACTTTTGGATTAACGTAGCTTGGCATAAGCGCGGGAATATGCGCCAATAGTTCTTCTTTGTTTTTCAAAAACAAAAATCCGACCGCCGCGAAGGTAGATTTTACCCCGTATTTGTCGAAAATATCAAGCATTTTTGGAATTGCGTTGTGAACGCCCAGAATCGCGTCTCCATAAACGTCGATCGAGCGGTTTTCGCGCACGCCCCACATCAGCTCAAAATCAAGCGATATTAAAAAAACTCCGTTTTGCAATTTAGCCTCTAGGTTTTATTTGAAATAGATTAAACGGTTATTTTACGATCAGATCGCTTTTGTAAGCCGCCGTAGGTTTTCAGATAGCGCAACGCCAAATGTTTTTGCGCTAAAAACGCCGCTCGCAGAAAGAAGCGCCGCTATATCGACGGCGACAATCGCGCGGCTGTTAGGAGAGCCGACTTGCTTCTTTTCTATCTAAGTAACGCCGCGTCGTATATTTTTAGATAACGATCCGTCATTATAACGGGGTCAAAACTTTTAACAAATTTTTTAGCGTTTTGCGCGAGAGTTTGATAGCGGTTTGGATCGGCTAGATACTGCAAAATCGCGCTTTCGATCGCTTTGCTATCGCGCGGCGCGATTAAAACGCCCGTTTGCCGATCAATAATCAGATCGACGACGCCGCCTATATTTGAAGCGACAATCGGAACGCCTATTTGCATTACGTCTAATAACGTAGAGCCAAGCCCCTCTTCGTTGGAGGGAAAAATAAAAAGATCAAACGCGGCGATATAATCGGCGACATCGCTCCTGAAACCTAAAAACTTAACGTTATTTAGCCCTTTTGCCAAACTTTCTAAATAGCTTCGATCTTTACCTTCGCCCAAAAACAAAAAGATCAGATTCTCATAACGTTCCCGCAATGATCTAGCCGCCTTTATAATAAATTCCTGTCCTTTAACGTCGTTTGTCAAAGCGCCTATATGTCCTATAATCGTTTTTTTAGCGTATTGATCGCGTATTGATCGCGTATTGATCGCGTTTGGTTCTATCGGCGTAAAAGCGCTAGGAATAATCTCGATTTTTAGATTTGGATCGCGATCGTTTAGTATGCGTTTAATTGCCGTTGAAATCGCAGCTACATAAAAGGCTTTTTTGTAGGTTTTTAGCGCCGATTTAGAGGGCTGATTTAATACTCTGCGAGTAATAATATACGGCGTTTTTCGCAAGCGGTTTTCAATATACGCCCACCTTGCCGCCTTTGCCTCGTGCGCGTGTAGAATATCCGCTTTAATTGCGCGAAAATGAGCGCTCAAAAAGCTATTAGCCGTCCAAAAATTAAGGTTTGGCAAACCCTTTAGCAGATCGCGCAAAGGCGAATCGGCGCGGCAGACCAAAGTTTGCGAAAAACCGCGCTTATTTAGCTCCTCGATTAAAAGCGCGGTTTGCCGCTCGCCGCCTCGGAATCCTCTCGCTAAGTTAATATGGGCGATTTTCACAAACGGTCCTTAATAGATTCAAATACCGCTCGCGGAGCTATTTGCGTTAAACAATTCGTATGTCCAAGCGGACAGACGCGCTTAAAACACGGCGAACAGGGCAGGTTTAGCGAAACGATCGTTTTTTTGTCGGTAAGCGGCGGCGTATGGTTGGGCGTAGAGGAACCGTAGATCGCCGCTATGAATACGTTTAGCGCGGCGGCGACGTGCATTAGTCCCGAATCGTTGGTTATAGCGATCTTTGCTAAAGCGATCAGATCGATCGCCTCTTCAAGCGTCGTTTTCGCGCACAAATTACGAGCCGCGCCGCCGATTTCGCGCGCGATTCGATCGCCCAAATCTTTCTCTTTCGCCGAGCCGAAAAGCCAAATCTGAAAGCCCTTTTTCGCCAGCATAACGCCGAGTTCGGCAAAATAATCAGGAAGCCAACGTTTCGCTTCGCCGTATTCCGCGCCCGCGAAAAAAGCGATTATAGGTTTTTGCGCGTCTAACTCCAACGCGTTTAACAACCGTTTTTGATTGTCCGTATCGACGCGAAGCGACGGATTGCGGATAGCCGCGCCCCTTTCGTCTAGCGCCAGATAACGCTCGACCATCAACGGCATAGCTTTTTTATCCAATACGCGCCGATCGTTTATCAGAAAAAACCGCGCCTCGCCCGTAAAACCGCTTCGTATTGGAACGAGCGCGAAAAAGGGAACGAGCGCCGATTTAAATGTCGTCGGCATAACGATAGCGCGATCGTATTTTTCGGCGCGTAGCGCGTAGCCCAGCGTTTTTCGCTTGCGAAACCCAAACTCGCCATGCGCGGTATCTAACGCGAAAGCGCGGCGAATCTGCGGCATTCGGTTAAGAACTCCTAGCGACCAAATAGGCGCGATCGCGTCGATAATCGTATCCGCGCCGTAACGATCGCGCAAATGCGCAAAAAGACTCTGCGCGATTACCATATCGCCCACCCAATTTGGCGCGACGATCAGAAACTTCATATCAGCGCCTCGTTCGCGATCGCCTCGCCTCGCGAAATATTGCGCGAAGCGACGGCGTTCAAAACGCGGGGCAATTCTTTGGGCGCTAGTCCGTAGCCCGGCCGAATTACGCGGACGTTTTCGCGGGTAAATCTTTCGCCTTTTTTAATATCGGCGATCGCGTAGATCGATCGGCGAAAGACTTTAGATTTTAGCTCGCTTTCGTTGCGCTTTAGCCCGTCGATCCCTAGCGCTTTCCATACGGCGATCGCCGTTTTCGTCAGGTTTTTTAAGCCTTTTGGGTCGATCGAGAAAGCCGAATCGGGCGAAACCAGAGAGCGTTTTGGCGTAAAGTGTTTTTCAATCATAACCGCGCCTAGCGCGACGGAGGCGATCGCGGCGGTATTATCTAGCGTGTGATCGGACAAACCGACTTCGACGCTAAAGCGTTTTTTCAGATACGGAATCGATCGGACGTTAGCCGACTCGATGGGCGCGGGATATTCGCTAACGCAGTGCAAAAGCGCGATCTCTTTCGCGCCGTTTTTTCGCGCCGTTTCGAGCGCCTCGCCGATCTCCTCTTCGCTTGCCATACCCGTCGAGACGATCAGCGGCTTTTTGGTTTTCGCCGCCGCCTCGATCAGTTCGCGATCGACAATCTCAAACGAGGCGATCTTGTAGGCGCTCGTATTTAGCCCCTCCAACATTTCTACGCAAGCCGCGTCGAAGGGCGAGCTAAAGATCGTAATTCCTATCGATTTGGCGTATTCAAAAAGCGTTTTATGCCACGCAAAGGGCGTATAGGCTTCTTTGTAGAGATCGTAGAGCGTTCTGCCGTCCCATAAACCGCCGCGAATCGTAAAATCCTCGCGATCGCAATCGATCGTAAGCGTTTGCGGTTCGTAGGTCTGTATTTTCACCGCGTCCGCGCCCGATCTTTTTGCCGCTTTGATCGCCTCTAGCGCGTTTGCAAGCGATCCCGCGTGATTCGCGCTAAGCTCCGCGACAATATATGGAGGATTATCGCCGCCGATTTTGCGTCCGTTTATGATCATTTTATTAAACCCAAACCTCCCGCAACATCTGCTTTTAACGCGCTTCGCCGCCGAAAATACGGTTAAAAGTTGGGCGTTACCGCTTTTTTAACGTTATTATGTTTAGCCAAAGCGATACCGTAAGAGGGATCGCGTAGTTCCAAAGAAGCCGAACCGACGTCTATTAGCTTCAGAGTCGCTTTTCGGCTTTCGTCGCAATAGGCAAAAGCGTCGTCTATGGGGTTTTTGCACCAAACTCTCGGAATTTGCCAGCGCGGGTGGGACGAAGCCCCGTATTTATCCAGCGCCGCTTTGCGCAAAGCGGACGCGTTTTCTTTCGTCCAACGAACGCCGTAGTATATCCGCGATACCGCCGTAGGGCGGGCTTTATCGGCGGGTATTCGCGGGTGAAAAGATACTATAAGCTCCGATCCGTCTTGTTCGTACTTGAAAGAGACGGGGGATTTTTCGCCCGTAATAGGGTGTTCGCCTAGAGATCCCGCTTTGATCTTATCGATCGAAACGCCGTAATGCTTTGCCGCCGCTTTTCGCGCCTCGTCGAAAGTCATACCTAATTTCACGCCCGCTATATCAAACGCCAAAACGTCGACCGAGCGCAAAGATTCCGCGTTCAGAAGAGTCGCCGCCGCTAAGAGCGCCGCAAAAACTTTTATCTTCAAAACCGCTCCTTAATCGTCGATTTTTGGCATTTTAGCGTCATTTGTATAACCACGCCGCATTGTTAATCGCCTTTAACAAAGCAAAACCAACAACCGCCGTCATTCCCGCGAAGCGCCCGCCGCAAAGCGCGGAGGAAAGCGGGAATCCAAATAGCGCAAAGCGCGCCGCCGCGCCCTATGAAAAGGGGCTTGGGGGCGGGCGCGACTCTTTTGAGGGAAATCGGCGGTTTATCTCCTTTATTGCTCTTTAACTATTCGTAAATAATTATAGATATTGCGCTGATGATTCGACTCAGATCTTGATACTGAGTTTCTGCCGCGTAATACATGTGCGTAGGATTTGCTTACGACCTTTGGATCAACCTGATCTTGCGCGGGGTAATCCGCCCAAGAATCGGACGTCCACTGGTAGTAATAAACATAAGATAGACCCCATTGATTAGGGTGTCCTTCATTATATTTTTTCCACGAGAGATCATTATCCCGCTCTTTCGCTTCACACTCCGTGTTTCTTCCCCAAAAGCATAACGCGTCCGTTCCCGCCCGCATCGCATACTCTAATTCCGCTTCGGTGGGCAGACGGTATTTGTTTGTCTTTTCTAATTTGTTAAGCGCGTCTATAAAAGCCCGAACGGCATCGAAATCGAATGATGATACGCCCCCAGGCGGAGCTTTGCCCATAACGTCATAGTAGATTTCGGGCGTAATTCTAGGCGTTTTAGCGATATAAAAGGGCTTGGAGATCGTTACCTTATGGCGCGGCTTAACCGCGTTGCCCCACTCGCACTTCATCTTCCCAAGCGCGACGGCTTTTTTATTGGCGGGATCGTCGCACGGCTCTGATATACCCATTTGGAAACTGCCCGCGGGGATCAAAACAAACTCCATACCAACAGAATTTTTGATTGTCGGCAGCTCTTGAACGGGAACGAGCGGTTTAGCCAATTCCGCCGCGAGTTCCGCCTCGCGTTCCGCTTTTTGCCTCTTTGCTTCCGCTTTTCGCCTCTCTGCTTCCGCTTTTATCGCAGCTTCTACTTCGGGCGGAACCTTGCACTTTTTTATGCTACTGCCCCCCAACCGCCAAGCTCCGCTATCCGTTTGGGAGAACTCGAAGACGTTTTCTGCGCAATGGAACTTTGCGCCTGCGGGAATGATCGTGATTGGGTCAAATAGCGACTGATCAACGACTCCGAGCGTAGCCGCAAACATTACTTCCTTCGTAAGGAGCCCGTCCATAAAATTTTCTGGCAACAGACCAAATTTCTTTAGCCTATCCGCGTGTTTAGGCGTGATATCCCAGGTTCTCTCATGAAACGGAGGGTTTGAAAGATCGATAATACTTGTGTTTATGTCTGCTTTTATCGTAACGACGTAATCAAAAAATATGTCGTATCCCAAACCATTCGGCCACTCTTTGCTATCGGTAATTTGAGATTTGATCTCAAATTGTCCCGCAAGCTCTTCAAAGTTTTTTGCGTAGATTTCATTTAAAGCCCCATCTACCGCCGTTTCGTCGGGTTTATTAGAGCATCCGCTAAACGTTAGCGCTACCAACGCAAGCGCCGCAACTATGCTCTTTATCATTTTGCGATCCTTTCCGATTGCGCTCTGGCAATCTTAAGGCAACGCTTATGATCGTCGCGATCTACGCCGCCGCTTAAGTCTTTTGCGATCGCTTTACGTCCTTTGCTAACTTCGCGCAAATCATTCCACAAATCTTTATTCTCGGCCTCATTTGCGATCTCGCCATTAACGCCTTTTGAAATATAGACGTTGTCGGTAATTACCTCGATCTCGTCTTCGTCCCTGCCTTTAAGCGCTTTCAGGGCTTCGATCACGGCGGTTAGCTCCAATCGTTGGTTCGTCGTTTGAACGCCGCCGCCGCCGATCCGTATTAGCGCGCTCCAGCCGCCCGATTTGTTTTCATTCGCGCTTCCTGCGGGAAATATCTCTATTTTTGCCATCATTTATCCTTTTTTGTCGTTCGCGATCGCCGTTTTGGCGATCTAGCCGCGCTTTAGGATCGGGTTAATAAGTCCTTCAACGCGCGTCTTGTAAATCCTTGCATAACAATCGAAGCGATCGAAACGCGATCGGATCGGGTATGCGTCGTCTGCCGTTTATTGTTTGGTTTTAAGCGCTAATATGTCGAGTTTTGCCTCCTCGTAAAACGAGATAAGCAAACGATGCGGAATGTGAAACGCGAGTTAGAGCGAAACGCCGCTCTCTCCGCCAAGTCTAGACGCGGGGAGACTGTTCTCTCTCTCTCTCTCTCTCTCTCTCTCTCTCTGGAGGCGCTACGCATAACGGCGCAATTTGCAAAAACTCTATTTGCTTAGCAAATGCTACCTTCATATACGCTCCTCTCTAATTTTTCCAAAAAATCCCAATTACTCTAGCCCAAACTCGCTTAAATGCAACAGAAAGCGAAAAAAATGACGTATATCGTTGCAAATGAGACAAAATCTAGTCCGCCTTCATTTCCGCCCCCTCCCGCCATACCCGCGAAGGCGGGAATCCAAACGCGACGAAGCCGTGAGTATTCAAAATCTACAAGCGATCGAAAACGATCTCTGTCCGTAGGTCTTTGGTTTGGATTCCCGCCTACGCGGGAATGACGGGAAAAGAGCGCTTCGCGGGAACTACGGCGTTTGGCGGTTTTGTCGGCGTAAAGTAAGTTTTACGTTATTCGATTACGCGAAAGCCGTTTAGTTTTTCGGCGTTAGTATCGTAGTAGAAAGAGTAACTAAAGTTTTTTTTACCGACGGCGTAATTGATATTGCATAGAAGCGACGGGTTAAAGCCAAAAGTCAAAGAAAAATCGTTAATAGTTTGGTTCGCGTCGATATAACGTTGGGTTAAATCCTCTTGGCTAACTCTTTCGCCGTTAAAGCGATCGCACGCGCCGTTCATATTATGAAAAACAAGCTCGCAAGCCTCTTTGTCCATATTGTTAAAATCGATTAAATCATTTGGCGATTCGTAGCTAAACAAAGTTTCCCAAGGGATACTCAAAACCGATTCGTCCTGAGCTAAGATCGCGTAATCTTGCGCGATCGCGTATAGCTGGCGAGGAGAGCCGATTCGTCCGCGCTCTATATTTGGTTTGGCGACGTTTAGCCGTTTGTCGTTTTTTAGATATGCGTTTTTTTCGCCGCTCGTATCAAAAACAAAATCCAAAAGCTCAAAAAATTGCCACGAAGCGTAGAGGCGGTAACGATCGCGCAAAAATTGTTCCGTTCGATCGCGTCGTCTGAAAGATATATGATCGCGATTTTGTTCGTTAATTCCGTCTGGGATCTTTAACAGATTGATATTAGGTTTTGTTCCCGAAGGAGAGCAACGAATATTCGCGTAATTTTTGCCGATCTGAAACGCTAACGGCAACGAATAAAAAATATCGTAAATCTCGATCATAACCGTTTCTTGGCAGGATTTTTTATTCTCGGCGATCGCGCAGATCGCGACCGCTTGGCGTTTCGCGGTTTTGACAAGCTCTTTTATCGCCGAATGCGCTAGATAGTAGAGCAAAGCGTTGATTTCAAGCCTAGATTCGCTTGCGGCGACGCGCCCTATAGCGCGATTTGTTTGCGTAAAAAAAAGCGCCG
The DNA here is from genome assembly GCA_031273735.1 of Helicobacteraceae bacterium. GTDB lineage: Bacteria > Campylobacterota > Campylobacteria > Campylobacterales > SZUA-545 > JAIRNH01. The sequence continues at coordinate 840 of JAISRI010000036.1, read as the reverse complement.
CAAAACCAAGCGCGGCGGCGATAAAAACCAGCGTGATCAGAAGCGCTACGGCGCGGCGTTTCATCGAATCGTAGCCGTTGAAATCCAGTCGGGCTTCGCGTAGCGAACGTTTGTTTCGTTCGCGCCGATTTGCGCGGCGAGATTTAGATCGTCTATATCGCTCGCGTTTTCAAAAACCCACGTATAGAACATCTGAGAGATTCTTTTGGAATTTGTTAAATGATAGCGTTCGCTAAACTCTTCGATATTAGGTTCGTTTTCAAAGCTGACGACAAGTTTGCCCGTAGATACTCTTTCAAGATTCGCATCGCCAAAAAGATAATATCTGTTCGGTTTTCTAGCTTGCGTTTTATCGCTTAGAGTTTGCGGCGATTGGTTTGGCGCGATCGTATAGTAATTTACTTGATTTGGCGACTCTTTGATAGTAATAGTTTGCGCGTCGGCGCAAGCCGCAATCGCAAAGACTAAAATAATATAGATCTTTTTCATTCTAGTTTCTCCCCCTTACGCGAATTTTCCACTCTATGATATTTAAATCGCTTGGACATTCGGCGGCTAAACGATCAAGCGTTAAACTCCAAGTTCCGTCGGCGTTTTCGTCTAAAAATCTAGGCGTCGCAAAACGATAGCCGTCGCCGTATACGAATATATTATAGCTACGATCGTCTTTCATAAATACCGCGTCGGTATCGCCGCGTTTTAGCGTTAAATTAAACCCGCAATTATTGTCGTATGGCTCGCTTAATTTAACGTTAATCTCGACATACTCGATCTTAGCGATCGGGCTGCCCGAAACGTTAATCGAATTAGCGTTGGAAGCGGAGGCGTTGCGTTCCAATA
>JAISRI010000223.1 GCA_031273735.1 Helicobacteraceae bacterium | reverse complement strand
CGCAAAAGCGAATAAAAACTAAATCCGCGTAAAATGTTGCGTTGTCGGTCGCTAATCGGCTTCCATTTGTTCCATAGCTTGCAAATCGTTTAGCAGCCTGCACTCGTCTAGCTCGCACGCTTTTTTAGCGTCTTGCACGGCTTTTTCATAGCTTCCAACTTCTAGATAAACGCTTGCGCGATTAACGTAGGCGTCGGCATAGTTCGGATCGATTTTGATCGCTTGGCTGTAGTCGGCGATCGCTTTGCTTTTGTCGCCTAAATTATAGTAAGCGCTTGCGCGATTAGTATAAGCGTCGGCAAGGCTTGGATCGATCCTGATCGCTTGCGTATAATCAGAAATCGCTTTGGAATAATCGCCTGAATTATTGTAGGCAAGTCCGCGATTAAAGTAAGCGTCGGCATAGTTCGGATCGATTTTGATCGCTTGCGTCCAATCGGCGATCGCCTTGCTTGTATCGCCCAAACTATAGTAAGCGCTCCCGCGAGCAAGATAAGCGACGGCGTTTTTCGGATCTTCTTTGATAGCGATCGAAAACTGCCTGATCCCCTCTTGGCGATCACCGCGACGAATGGACTCATAACCGCGATCGTAAGCGCTTTGCGCAAACGCGAACGCCGCCGTTAAAACCAAAGCCAGTAAACCGAATCTCATTTTTACTCCTTGTAGCGTCGCTTTTAATAAAACTACGCGATCGCAAAAAAAGTTCGGACGGACTTTATGGCGGTATAAAATCCGTCCGATTTAGCGATTAGCCGTTGCGTTTTTTAACGATCTCTTCGGCTACGTTATTTGGAACTTCCTCGTAGTGCGAAAACTCCATAGTGTATGTGCCGCGCCCTTGCGTCATCGATCTAAGATCGGTGGAGTAGCCAAACATATCGGAAAGCGGCACGAGCGCCAAAACCTTCTTTATGCCGTAAGCGTCGTCCATCGCTTGAATCTGTCCGCGTTTTTTGTTTAGCCCGCCGATCACGTCGCCCATATACTCTTCGGGCGTTTCGACCTCGACCTTCATCATCGGTTCCAGCAGACAAATACCCGCCTTGCGCGCGCCCTCTTTGAATGCCATAGAAGCGGCGAGTTTGAACGCCATTTCGGAGCTATCGACCTCGTGATAACTGCCGAAAGTTAGCGCGACCTTGACGTCTACTACGGGATAGCCCGCTAAAACGCCGTTTTTAAGCGTTTCTTCAATGCCCTTATTCACGGCGGGGATATACTCTCGCGGAATCACGCCGCCTTTGATCTCGTCAAAAAATTCGTAACCTTTGCCCTTTTCGTTCGGTTCGATTCGCAAGAAAACGTGTCCGTATTGACCGCGACCGCCAGATTGCTTGGCGTATTTGTGTTCTTGCTCGACGCTTCGTTTGATCGTTTCGCGGTAAGCCACCTGAGGCGCGCCGACTTCGGCTTCCACCTTGAACTCCCGTTTCATACGATCGACGATGATCTCTAGGTGCAATTCGCCCATACCGCCGATGATCGTCTGCCCGCTCTCCTCGTCCGAGCTAACCCGAAAAGAGGGATCCTCTTCGGAAAGTTTTTTCAGCGCGATACTCATCTTCTCTTGGTCGGCTTTGGTTTTAGGCTCTACGGCTACGTTGATCACGGGATCGGGGAAGCTCATTCGCTCCAAAATCACGGGCTTATCGGGATCGCAAAGCGTATCGCCCGTAAGCGTGTCTTTCAAGCCCACGACCGCGCCTATGTCGCCCGCGTAAAGCTCCTTGATCTCTTCGCGCTTGTTGGCGTGTAATTTCACCAACCGCCCCACGCGCTCTTTTTTGTCTTTCGTGGAGTTGTAAACGTAGCTACCCGCTTCTAACTTACCCGAATAGACGCGCACGAATACCAGCTGCCCCACAAAAGGATCGGTCATAATTTTGAACGCCAACGCGCTAAACGGGTGAGTTTCGCTACTTGGCACGCTAACTTCCGTTTCGGTTTTGGGATCGACGCCCTTAATGCTATGCACTTCGATCGGCGAAGGCAGATAGGAGACTACGGAGTCAAGCATAGTTTGAACGCCCTTGTTCTTAAACGAACTGCCGCAAAGCATAGGGATAAAGGTCATTTCGCAACAACCCTTTTTGATCGCCGCCATTATCTCCTCTTCGTTAATCTCCTGCCCTTCAAGATATTTTTCGGTTAGCGCGTCGTCGATATTCGTTACCGCGTCAAGCAATTTTTCGCGGTATTCGTTCGCTTTATCTTTAAGGTTCGCGGGGATATCTTCAAGGTGATACGCCGAACCTAAAGCCGCCTCTTTATCCCACACGACGGCTTTCATTTTGACGAGATCGATAACGCCCTCAAAATTGTCTTCCGCGCCTATTGGCAGTTGAATAACGAGGGGCTTCGCTTTAAGACGATCGACGATCTGCTTTTCAACCTTGTAAAAATCCGCGCCGATTCTATCCATCTTATTGACGTATACGATCCGCGGGACATGGTATTTGTTCGCCTGCCGCCATACGGTTTCAGTTTGCGGTTGCACGCCGCCAACGGCGCAAAAGACGACGATCGCGCCGTCCAAAACGCGCATAGAACGCTCGACTTCGATCGTGAAATCGACGTGTCCGGGCGTGTCGATAATGTTAATCTGATGGTTGTTCCAAAAACAGCTAACGGCGGCTGCCGTGATCGTAATGCCGCGCTCCTTTTCCTGCTCCATCCAGTCGGTCGTAGTAGCTCCGTCGTGAACTTCGCCGATCTTGTGTTGAACGCCCGTATAGAATAAAATCCGTTCGGTCGTAGTCGTTTTGCCCGCGTCGATATGCGCGGCGATTCCAATGTTTCTTACCTTCTCTAAAGGCGTGTTGCGAGCCATAATTTTCCTTACTACAACGCCAAAAATCAAGGCTTTCGCGAGATTTTTGGCGGCTAATCGGCGAGATCTAAAAGCGCTTTCTCTTAGATTTCGCCGTAAATAAACTGCTAGAAAAGCCGTAGGCTTCCAAATGCAGACAGAGTGCGCTCCGTCAAACGGAGGCAAGAACGGCGGCGCGAAAACGCTATTTGCTCAATAATCCGTTTTAGCCCATATAATTCAGCGCGTTGCATACTTTCAATTCGCAGGCTTTGCGCGCGTCATTTTAGGCGTTTTTTAGATCGCCGTTTTGCCCGTATAGCGTTGCGCGGTTGTTATACGCGCTACCGTCGTTAGGACTCAATTTGATAACCGCCGACAGATCGGCGATCGCCGATTCGTAATCGCCCAAAGATTCATAAACCGAAGAGCGCAACACATATGCGTCTACGCGTTTTGGATCTTCTTTAATGGCTTGCGTGAAATATTCAATCGCGGTTTCGTAATCGCCGTCTATTTTCGCGTCAAAGCCCAGATCGTAAGCGTCGCCTTGCGCATAAGCCAAACCGCAGAACAACAACGTAAACGCCGCCTTTCTGATCATCTCTTTTCCTTTCTCGCTTACCAGCGATAGTGAGCGAAAGCTTTATTTGCCTCCGCCATCTTGTGAATGTCCTCTTTTTTCTTGAACGCAGAACCGCGATCGTTTGCCGCGTCGACAATCTCGCCCGCCAAACGATCGATCATCGTGCGCTCGTTGCGTTTGCGCGCCGACTCGATTAGCCAGCGGATCGACAGCGATTGCTGACGAACGGGGCGCACTTCGACGGGAACTTGATATGTCGCGCCGCCTACGCGCCGCGATCTTGTTTCGACGAACGGTTTGACGTTTTCCAACGCTTTTTCAAAAAGCTCGATTCCTTTGGCGCCGCCTTTTTTTTCGGCGATCTCCAAAGAACGATACATAATCTTTTGCGCGACGCTCTTTTTGCCGTCGAACATCAACGTATTGATAAACTTGGTAATGACCTTGCTGCCGTAAATCGGATCGGGCAGAATCTCTCTAACGGGCGCGTTTCTTCTTCTCATCTTTGCGCCCTCCTATTTCTTCTTGCCCGCGGCTTGAGCGGGAGCGCCAGCCTTTGGACGTTTCGCGCCGTATTTGGAGCGGCTAACGGTTCGTTTCGCCACGCCAGCCGTATCGGCGGCTCCGCGAACGATGTGGTATTTCACCCCTGGCAGGTCTTTTACGCGCCCGCCGCGAACTAGCACGATGGCGTGTTCTTGCAGGTTATGACCTTCGCCCATAATGTAGCTGATCACCTCGAAACCGCTCATCAAGCGCACTTTGGCGACTTTGCGCAGAGCCGAGTTCGGCTTTTTGGGCGTGGTGGTATAGACCCGCGTGCAGACGCCGCGCCTTTGCGGACACTCTACAAGCGCGGGCGACTTCGATTTGACAATCGCTTTCTTACGACCCTTGCGAACCAATTGGTTAATGGTTGGCATAAAACTCCTTTTGTTAATCAAGACGCCGCCATAATTTTTGCTTCGGCGCGTCCGTAAAGGGAAAATGAAGCGCGCGATTATACCAAAACCG
>JAISRI010000051.1 GCA_031273735.1 Helicobacteraceae bacterium | reverse complement strand
CCCGCTAGAAGCGCCTTTGTCGAACACATAGAGGCGCACATAGGAGGTTTGCCTTCCGCCATTCGGTTCTGTCCGTAGTTGTGAAACTCGTCATGCGAATGAGTTTCATCGGGGCCGCCCGCGCAAAAGGTGCATTTGTCCATTTTGCCCTTGACGCCGAAAATGCCGTTTTTAGGAAATTGCGGCGCGCCGAAAGGGCAAGCAAAAAGGCAGTAGCTACAACCGATACATTTCTTTTTATCGTGTAGCACCACGCCGTCCTCGCGGATATAGATGCAATCTGTCGGGCATATCTGTTGGCACGGCGCGTCGGAGCAATGCATACACGCCACGCTAAGGCTTAATTCCTCGCCCACGATTCCCTCGTTGATCGTAACGACTCGCCGCCGATTAACGCCTACGGGAATCTCGTGAGCCTCTTTGCACGCGACTACGCAACCGTTGCAGTCGATACAACGCGCTTCGTCGCAATAAAATTTCATTCTTCCCACAATTATTTCCCTTTTTTAAGCTTTTTCTATTCTAACTAGCGCGATCTTGCTTTCAGGACAGCCCGTTTGCTGATCGTAGCCGTAATTTGCGACTTGGTTGGAGCATTCGCCTAACGCGTTGGGCTGCGTTCCTTTAGGAAATCTATCGGCAAGGCTTACGCCCGACCACCAACCCGAAAAGACCTGCGGCATAAAAACGTTTCCGGGCAAGATCGTGTAGCTGTAGAACGCTCGAACTTTGATCTTGCCGCCGTTTGCGCCATAAATCCAAACATATCCATTATCTCTCACGTCGTATTCAGCCGCCGTCTGCGGGTGAATCTCGATATACATTTCAGGCGCAAGCTCGGATAGATACTTACTTGCGCGGGTTTCAGTCCCCGTCCCCATATGTTCGACAATCCGTCCGGATATGATCGAGATCGGGAACTCTTTGCTCCAGTCTTTGGCGGTCTGTTCCGATCGGTAGCGCGCGTCTACGCGGAAATGTCCCGGTTTGTCTTCGATCGCGGGGAATTTGTCGATCAGGTCGCGGCGCGGCGAGTGCAAGCCTTCGCGGTGTTTTGGAATCTGATCTATAAACTCCCAAACGATGCAACGCGCTCTAGCGTTGCCATAAGGGACTAATCCCGCTTCGATCGCCTTTTTGTTAAGTATTCCGCTGTCGTCGGTCGTCCAAGTTTTGCCTTTGACGATCGCCCTCTCCTCGTCGGTTAATTTAATCCCAAGCGATTCGATATTATCCGCCGTGATCTGCGCATAGCCGCCTTTGACGGGCGATCCAACTGGATAACTGCCGTTTGCCGCTAGTTGGCTTACTCCGTTATGCTCTAATCCGAAACGGTTTCTAAAGCCCATACCGCCTCTGCTAACGGGTTTTTTAATGTCGTAAAGCACGGGGCTACCGCAATGCGTATCCGTCCAGCACGGCCAAGGAAGCCCGTAGTATTCGCCCGCGTGAGCGCCGCTACCCTCCGTCGATCGGCTGTCAAATAGATGCCAATTTAGCGTATGCGATTTAATGCGCTCCGGTTGCCAGCCTTGCAATCCGATCGGCTTGCACGCTTTGGAAAATTCGCGCGTCGCGCAGTCTGGCCACGCCTCTACGCCGCCAAATTTTTTAAGCGATCTAGTATATTCTTCGTAAAAACCGAGCCGTTTGGCAAGCTCGAAGAGGATTTTTTGATCCTGCCAAGATTCGTAGAGCGGTTCTACCACTTGAAATCGCCATTGCGCCACGCGGCTCGTATTAACCGTAACGCCGCTGTTTTCGATCTGCGTCGCCGCGGGCAAAACGAATAGGTTATCGTTTTTGTCTGGGATTACCGCCGCATCCGCCACAAATGGATCGACAAATACGACAAGCTCGGCTTTTTCGAGCGCCTCTTTGACCTTGTGCGTCATAGCTACGGTGCTAATACCGTTGCCGATGACTACGATCGCTTTGATCGAAGTCCCGCCGTTGTGTTTGGCGTTTTCTTCGTCTAAGACGGCGAAAGGAAAGAGCGAAAGGCTATTACCGACTTTTGTCATCATTTCGGGCGATTTGAAGCGGTTTTTAAGCCACTCGTAATCGATTTCCCATTGATTTGCGTAATACTTCCAAGAGCTTTCCGCCACGCCGTAGTAACCGGGCAATTCGTTGGCGAGACAGCCCATATCGCTTGCCCCCTGAACGTTGTCGTGTCCGCGCAATATATTGCAACCGCCGCCCGTTTTGCCCATATTTCCCAAAAGTAGCTGCAAAATGGGGCCTATGCGCGTATTGGACGATCCGATCGTATGTTGCGTGTAACCCATAGCCCAGATAAGCGTTCCCGGCTTATTCGCCGCTAATATGTGGGCGACTTTGGTAAGCTCTTCGGCTTTGCAATGGCAAATATCCGCTACGACTTCGGGCGTATATTGTTCGCACTCTTTGAATATCTCTTCGATCCCGTAAACGCGATCGTTAATAAACGACTTGTCGTAGAGATTGCCGTCGCGCAATATGCGGATAATTCCATAGACGAAAGGAATATCCGTCCCAGGTCGAATCCGTACGAATAAATCGCTCTTTGCCGCCGTCTTTGTGTAGCGCGGATCAATAACGATCAGTTTGCCGTCGTTGCGCTCTTTGCCTTTCAAGATGTGTTGCATAGCGATCGGGTGATTTACGGCGGGGTTTGCGCCCATAACCAATACCAATTTGCAGTTTTGCATATCTTGTACGGGGTTTGTCATTGCGCCGTAACCCCATGTATTAGCTACGCCCGCCACAGTTGGACTGTGGCATATACGCGCTTGGTTGTCGATGTTGTTTGTCCCAAAAAAGGCGGTGAATTTGCGAATGTAGTATTCGACTTCGTTGCTTACCTTTGACGAGCCTATAAACATCACGCTATCAGGACCGTGTTTATCGCGCAAGTCGTTTAATTTGCTCGCGATCTTATCTAGCGCGTCGTTCCAATTTGTCCGTTTCCATTCGCCGCCGATCTTTTCGATCGGAAAACGTAAACGGTTTGTAGCGCGATAGCGATCGATCATATCCGCTCCTTTGCAACAATGCCCGCCCCTGCTTATGGGGTGATCTTGCGCGACTTCTTGACGTAGCCATACGCCGTCTTTTACCTCCGCGACTACGCCGCAACCTACCGAGCAGTAGCAGCAGATCGTCTTGACTTTTCTGCTGCCCGGATAGGCTTGAAGAAGCTCCTCTCGACTAGGCGTTTTGATCGCCTCGTCGCTCGCAAAAACGCCGCTTGCGCCAAAAGCGCTAGCGATCGCGCCCAATTTTAAGAACGATCTACGTCCTAAACGATTTGCTAATGTCGACATAGGATTTATCCTTGCTTTAATGTATCGCGCGCACGGCGCGTTCAAGCGTTTTCTTTTTGGAAAACCCAAGGCGGCTTCCGATTGAAGGTCGGAGCCGAATAAGTCCAAATTTGTCAGATTTTGCCGCCAGCTTTTAGTTTTTTATACCAACTGCTGTGCAAAACGCTAATCTCGTCTTCGGATTTGTATCCGTCGATCATAGAATCGAGCGATCCTTTGATCGCAAATACCGACATATACAAATGCACGATGAATAACGCCGTGATCGCCATTCCTAAAAAGTTATGAACAATCGCCGCGAGCCGTAATAACTCAATCTGCGTAAGCCCCAAAAGCGAGGCGAAAGGCGAAAGATCGTAGTTAAGAAAATACATTAGCGCGCCGGTTATGATCATAATAATCCCGCCGAATATCGCCAGCCAAAACCACGCTTTTTGCCCGCCGTTGAATTTGCCCGCGGGAACGGGCTTTTTTTCTTTGGATAGGTAGCCGCCGCCGATGAGTATCCATTTTATATCGTCGGTATGAAAAAACATATCTTTAATCCAAAAGACGACGATCGGCAAGACGCTTATCGCAAATATGATCGTGGCGATCGCGTGCATATTTTTGCAAAAACGCACAAACGCGCCGCCGCCGAGCGTTTCGCCGAATATCATCGCGAATCCGGTAGGGATCAAAATGATAAACGAGATCGCCGCGAGCCAATGAAAAACTCTCGCGATAAGCCCGAAAACCAAGATTTTCTTGCCTTCGTGAGAAAAACGTTTCGCGCCGATAAGCGCGTAATGCCCCGCGAAAGCAAGCGGCGTCAAAACGGCGATCGCCAAAAAGAGTTTCCAAAAAACCTCCTCTTGAAGCCAGACAAAAAGACCCGCGAAGCCTTCGTCATACTTTGGAACGCTCTCGATCGAGGCGACGCCGTAAAGCGGATGATCAAACGTCGCGGCGAGCGCAAACATAGGAAAAAGCGCGATCGCTAAGGCGGTTAGGCGTTTTAGGGGCAATTTACCGATCGCCATAGACTTTTTCCCAAATCGGCGGAGCGTCGGGCAGACGCTTGCCTTTGCTGATTACGCGGGTTAGATAAATCCTTGAAAGCTCGTCGCTATCGCCCGCTAGAAGCGCCTTTGT
>JAISRI010000129.1 GCA_031273735.1 Helicobacteraceae bacterium | reverse complement strand
ATTCGCCATAGCGATTATAAAACCGACTACAAAACATTTTTAGCGCAAATACCAAACGACGATCGTAAAATCGCGCTTTGCACCGATAGTTACGAGGTTCAACAATACGCTAAAAGTTTTTTCGGCGATCGGGTAATCTGCGTTTCGGATATACCCGATACCGGAGGCAAGCCTTTGCACGGCAATAAAAATCTCGATCGCTATCAAACCAATCTTACCGCGCTAAGCGATCTTTTCGTTTTGGCAAGCGCTAAAACTCTTTATATAACAAAAACCGAAAATGGATTAACGTCGGGTTTTGGCTCGCTCGCTATGAACCTAAATAAACGTCCGAAATTGGTTAAACGCCTGATTTTCGGCGAAAATCGCGAGGGCTAAAAGCAAAAACGGCACAATAACGCAATTTGTTTGCTAAAAACGGAAATTTGTTATAGAAAGCCGCAAGTGTCGCTAATTCGCCTGTCTAGTTCCGCTTTTGTCCGCAACCTTTCGCTTTTGCGCGATCGCGCCGCGAACGCCGAGATCGCCGCCGTGTTAAAGGACAACGCCTATGGACACGGGCTAAGCGAAATGGCGGCGTTATGCGCTCAAAACGGCGTGAAATACGCGATCGTTCGCAACCGCGACGAGGCGAAGGCGATCGCGCCCCTTTTCGACGAGGTCTTGATTCTTGCCGACGAACCAAGCGACGACGCGGCGCAAAACGTTAGTTTCGCGTTAAACGACGAACGCGCCGCCTCTATTTGGGCGAGCAAAACGAGAGTTCATCTTAAGATCGACGGCGGAATGCACAGAAACGGCGTTGCGCCAAACGCGATCGAAAGGACGATCGAAACGCTTTGGGAGCGCGGTCTGATTTTGCGCGGCGTTTTTTCCCACTTGCGATCCGCCGACGTTTTATCGAGCGAGTTTTTTTGGCAGGAGAAAAACTTCGCGCTTACGCGGGAACGGATTGTCGCCCTGTGCGATCGCCGCGCTATGCCGCGCCCGCTATTTCATCTACGCGCTAGCGCGGGGGCGTTTCGCGCCAAAACCTCCGAAAGTTACGATCTGATCCGACCAGGGATCGCGCTCTACGGCTACTGCGATTTGGATTTTCCGTTTGAAAAACCGCCGCTAAAACCCGTCTTATCGCTCTGGGCGCATAGGATTGCAAGGCGCGAATTAACCCCGCGCGATCGCGTAGGCTACGGCGGCGTTTTCGAGGCGACAGGCGATCTGAAGGCGGGCATTTACGACGTAGGCTACGGCGACGGTTTTTTGCGGCTTAACGGCTTGGAAGGCTACAAAACGCCAGAAGGCAAAAGGCTTTTGGGGCGCGTCAGTATGGACAATATGGCGATCGAGGGCGACGACGAGCTTATTTGCGTATTGGACGACGCGCAAAAGCTGGCGAAATTACGCGCGACGATTAGCTACGAGGTTCTTGTTCGGTTAAGCGCGAATATCAAACGCGAGATTGTTTAACGCCAATCGCGTCTAGATCGAGCGCAAAGATTCCGTCGATTCCAAGCGAGGCGATTTTTTCTATTTCGTTAGCGGGCGCGATCGCGAGGATTTTAGTATCGTATAAGTAATGATCGGCTAGTTTTTGCAACTCTATCGCAAGAGATATACGCGCGATCGCGTATCTGATTTTTGTAGCGGCGCACAGGATAAAATCGCGGATATTTGTTAATATGACGGCGATCTCTATATCGGCGTTTGCGTAAAACTCCAAATCTTGCTCTTTAAACTCCAAAACGATTAACGATCCCGCCGGCGTTTTTTTGATCTCCTCGATCGCATTGACAAAAAAAATCTCCGTTTGCGCGTCGATCGCCCTATTAACGCCGATCATAATCATTTTTAGCCTCCATAGCGCACTTTTTTGAGCAAAAGGTTTTACCGCCGCTTGCGATCGCCTCTTTTTTTGTTACATAGGTTCCGCACAGATCGCATTTGACGAGAGTTTCTATCTCGTCGTTAGAGCGCTCTTTTCTGCCAAAGAATACAAACATAATCGCCGCTATACTCGCCAAAATCGCCAAAAACTTCCACATTCCCCGAACCTAAACGCTAAAATCAAAGGGATTTTATCCTATTACCCTTGAAAAACCGTCGATCGGATCGGTATAAGCAAAATATCGCTATATTGGCGTATTTTCAAACTAAAAGAGCGATCAAGCAAAACGCGATAGAGAAGTTTTATAATAATCTAAAGCGGTTTAGTCATATATTAAAAGCCGATTTTCGGCGCGAAGTCTTAAGCGAGAGAGGATAATGAAACAACACACAATCGCCTCGCCGGTCGAGATTGTCGGCGTGGGACTACATAGCGGCAACCCCGTGCGAATGCGGCTACGCCCCGCGCCGGAAGATTTCGGCGTCGTTTTTGTCCGCGACGATCTAGGCGTATCAATTCCGATCAAGACCGAAAACGTCGTCGATACGCGGCTCGCGACGGTAATCGGAGCGAAAAACGCGACAATTTCCACTATCGAACACTTTTTATCGGCGACGCTCGCTATGGGCATCGACAATTTGGAGGTCGGCATAGACGGCGACGAAGCGCCCATTATGGACGGATCGGCGGCAAGTTTTTGTATGCTCTTCGAGGAGGCTGGAATCAGGACGCAAGAAAAGCCAAAAAAAGCGATTGTCGTTCAAAAGCCAATCGAGGCGCGTATCGGCGATAAGTTTGCGCGTTTAACCCCTTACAAAAGTAGCGAAATTCTATTTGAAATTAGGTTTGATCATCCCGCGATACAGCGGCAGGAATTTCGCTTTATTTTCTCAAAAGAAAACTACATAAAAGAGATAGCGCGGGCAAGAACTTTCGGCTTCTTAAAAGAGGTCGATTATATGCGTTCGATCGGCAAAGGGTTAGGCGGTAGCTTAGACAACGCGATCGTGCTTGACGAAAAGCGCGTATTGAACGCGGGCGGATTAAGATTTTCCGACGAGTTCGTGCGGCATAAAATTTTAGACGCGATCGGCGATATGGCGTTTTTGGGCGCGCCGTTTTTGGGGCGTTACGAGGCTTACGCGGGTAGCCATCACCTAAATCATCTATTGGTAAAAGCGCTTTTAAGCGATCCCGAAGCCTATAAGATCGTAGAAGCCGACGGCGCGAAAGCGGAGGCAAAAGAGTTAGAACATGCGTTTGCCTAACGCGATTATTCTTTTAATCGGCGCGACAAAGCCCGCTAGGCTCGCCGTTTATAATGAAAGCGGCGAAGCGTTAGAGTTTTTTGAAATAGACAAGCCTTTAAGCGAAGGGCTATTTTCGATTATGAAAGCGATCGATATTCGCTTTAATATCGTTAAGGTTTTATACGCAAGAGGACCAGGTAGCTTTATGGGATTAAAGCTCGGCTATATTTTCTTGAAAACTTTTGCGTTCGCTAGGGATATTCCGTTTTTAGCGACCGATAGTTTTAACCTAAGCGGCGATCGCCCGATCTTGGCGCATGGCAAACGGCGCTTTGTCAAAAAAGATAAGCGAATCGAGATTGAGATATTCGACGCGCCTTTTGAGGAGAGTTTAAAGCCGCCGAATAGATTAGATATAACTCTTTTTGACGATCAAACGCTTCCAAATTATATCTTGGACGCGGCGTAAAGGAAACCATTGAAAATTATCGTTCCGGCGACCAGCGCCAATATGGGGCCAGGATTTGATTGTTTGGGCGTAGCTCTAAAGTTTTATAACGCGATCGATATTCAGCCTTCAAAGTTTTTTAGCGTGTCGGTGCGAGGAGAGGGCGCAAGATTTTTGAAAACCAAAAACGGCAACGCTTTTTTAAATATCTTTTACAAAACCTATAAACGTTTAACGGGCGCGGATGGCGCGTTTCGTTTTCGCTTTGAAAACAACATTCCGCTTTCGCGCGGTTTGGGAAGCTCGTCGGCGGCGATCGTATCGGCGTTAAGCGCCGCGTATTTGACGGCGAAAGTTCCGCTGGACAAACGCCTGATTCTAAACGAAGCGCTAACTTACGAACAGCACCCCGATAATATCACGCCGGCGACCTTTGGCGGCTTTTGCGTCTGCGCGGTAGAGGAGGCGGGGGTCGTTTTCAGTCGCGCCCGCCTAGAGGATCGGTTGCGAGCGGTCGTTACGATTCCCGACAAGCCGATCTCCACAAAGTTCAGCCGAAACGCCCTGCCAAAAAAGCTAAAAATAGAAGACGCGACTTTTAATATCGCCCGTAGCTCGCTTCTAACCGCCGCGCTTTTAACAAAAGATTACGATCTGCTTCGCTCCGCGTGCGAGGATCGCCTTCATCAGACGATCAGAATGCGTTTCCTTCCCGAACTATTCGAGGTTCAGAAAACCGCTTTTGAAGCGGGCGCGCTATCCTCCTCTTTAAGCGGAAGCGGATCGAGCTTTTTTAACCTTGCCAAAGACGGCGACGACGCGCAAAAAATCGCCCTTGCCCTGCGTAAAGGTTTCCCCTCTTTTCGCACCGAAATCTTTGAGTTTGACGCGCTCGGCGCGCATTTTTCCTAAAAACTAAATCGCGCTTAAGCGACGGCGTATAAACGCCGCCGTTTCGTAATTTGCCCGCGTTTCTTTTGGATTTTCGCCTAAACGGGCGCTATCAAAAGCGGGGATTTTTGATCTCTTACGGGTCTAGTTTTGATTATAAAAGGTCTAGGTGGTATAATCCGCGCCCAATGTCGCCGATCAGAATGTGCGTTGCTTGTCGCGGAAGATTTGAACAAAAGACGCTTTATCGACTGCAATGCGCGGACGGTCGTTTAATCGCATACGCAAATAGCGGGCGTAGTTTCTATCTATGCGCGAATTGTATAACCGCGCCAAAAATATCAAAGCAGATCGCCCGTCATTGCAAAAAAGAGGTTAATACGGAATTGATCGAGTCGCTAAAGGAGACGCCCGCTTGAGTATAGTAAAGATTACGGAAATCGCGCTTGAAGCCGCGAAAAAACCCAAAGAGGTGTTGGACGCTTGCAAAGCGCTAGGAATCGCCGCCAGATCGCAACAAAGCTCCGTTTCGGAAGAGGAGGCGGTGCAACTCGTTAATTATTTAATGAAGGGCGGCGTCGCTCCGATCGAACCGATCGAACCGCTCGCGCCAAAACGCGCCGCGAAAGAAGCCGAAGAGAAAAAGCCCGTTGCGAGCGAACAGAAACGCAAGCCAAAGGAAGCCGAAACAAAAATAGAGGTCGAGGTTAAAAAAGTCGAAATAAAGCCGCTCGCGCAGCAAGCGCCTATAACGCGCCCCGCGCCGCAACCGCGTAAAAAGGTCGCGCCGCCGCCTAAAGCGCAGGCGCGTCCAATCGAGATCGCGCGCAAAATGTCGGGGCTTACGATTATCAACAAAAAACGCGTCGTCGTTTCGTCCTCGACGAGCGTCGTCGAGCGCTCTTATGGCGATAGCTTCGCGCACGGATACGGGCGGCATAAAGTCGCTCCGAACGCGCCCGAAGAGGAGCGCAAGCCCAAAAAAGAGAAGAAAGCCGTCGTAACGGGCGGCAAAAAAGAGCAGGGACAAAAGATCGAGATTTTGCGCGATCGCGATCTGGGCGCGTTCGATCATTTTGAAGACAATATGATCGTTATGCCCGATCTTTCCGTAGGCGTTAGCGATTTCCTAGCCGAACAGGAGCGCAACCAGCGCAACGCGAAACGCGATTACGAGAAAGCCAAAACGCTAGGCGGCGGAACGTTTAACAGAGTCGCAAGCGACGGCGGAAGCATAGCTAGGTCGCGGCGGAGGCGCTCCCGCCCGTTAGAACGGACGCGGGAGGTCAAAGAGAGCGCCGTTAGCGTGGCGGAGATCAGCGAAGACGTGCGCGTTTACGAGTTTGCGGAGATTATTGATCAGCCGATCGCGGCGGTGATCAAAAAGCTCTTCGAGCTTGGAATGATGGTTACCAAAAACGACTTTTTGGGCAAAGACGCGATCGAGATTTTAGCCTCCGAGTTTGGCGTCGAGGTGCGGACGAAAGACGAAACGCAGGCGTTAGACTACGTGGCGATCTACGACGAGGAACACAAAGAGCGCCATCAAAAAGGGCAGACCCGTCCGCCGATCGTTACGATTATGGGACACGTCGATCACGGCAAAACGTCGCTTTTGGACTATATTAGAAGCTCGCGGGTGGCAAGCGGCGAAGCGGGCGGTATTACGCAACATATCGGCGCTTACGCCGTTACGAAAAACGGCAAAAAGATCACCTTTATCGACACGCCCGGACACGAGGCGTTTAGCCAAATGAGAGCTAGGGGCGCGACGATCACCGACGTTGTGATTATCGTCGTGGCGGCGGACGACGGCGTAATGCCTCAAACCAAAGAGGCGATCGCGCACGCTAAAGCCGCGAAATGCCCGATTATCGTCGCAATCAACAAGATGGACAAACCCGCCGCAAATCCCGATAAGGTAAAAGCGGAGCTTGCCGAAGCGGGTTTAACGCCGCACGATTGGGGCGGCGATACCGAGTGCGTGGGCGTTTCGGCTAAAACGGGCTTGGGCGTTGAAAATCTTTTGGAAACGATCCTGATTCAAGCCGAGTTGATGGAGCTTAAAGCCGAGAACGACGCTTTCGCAAAGGCGGTCGTTATAGAAAGCTCGCTAGAAAAGGGGCGAGGACCCGTAGCGACCGTGATCGTGCGCAACGGAACGCTTCAAACGGGCGATAACGTCGTGGCGGGGACGGCTTTTGGGCGAGTCCGCGCTATTATCAACGATCACGGCGCGCAGATCAAAAAACTCCACCCAAGCGAAGCGGGGCGGATCGTCGGGCTTGACGTAACGCCCGATAGCGGCGACTATCTGATCGCTATGCCCGATCCCGAAGTAGCCAAACACTACGCGCAAAAACGCGCCGATTACGAACGCGCCCGCGCCCTCTCGCTTTCCACAAAAGCCACGTTGGAGGATTTGGGCGAGTTGATCGCGGAGGGCAAGCTAAAACGCCTGCCGATTATCCTTAAAGCCGACGCGCAGGGTGCGGTAGAGGCGCTTAGCTCGTCGATCGCGAAGCTGAAAAACGCGGAGGTCAAAGCCGATATTATCCATTCGGCGGTAGGCGAAATTAGCGGAAGCGATTTGGCGTTGGCGGCGGCGAGCGAACATTCCGTTATTTTGGGCTTTCATATCAAACCGTCGCAGATCGTCAAAGATCGCGCAAAAGCGATGGGCGTAACGATCAAAAGTTACGACGTTATTTATAATCTATTAGACGACGTAAGCGCGGCGCTTGGCGGAATGTTAAGCAAAGTTACCAAAGAACAGTTGATCGGCAAAGCCGAAGCGCGTCAGGTTTTCGACATTCCAAAACTCGGACGGATCGCGGGTTGTATGGTTTTGGACGGCGAGGTTATTCGCGGCGCGATCGCTAGGGTTACGCGCGGCGAGGTCGAGATTTACAAAGGCAGAATCGAAACGCTTAAACGCTTTAAGGACGACGTTAAAGAGGTCGGCAAAGGCTTGGAGTGCGGCGTGGGGCTTGACGGCTTTAGCGAGATCAGAACGGGCGATCTGATCGAGGTTTATAAATCCTTCGAGGTCGAAGCCGTTTTCGAGGCAAAGGTATGACAGACCCCCTCGTTCGCCTGCAAAGAGCCGAGAGCGCGTTGTATGAGAGGCTTTGCGAGGCGATCGCGAGTTTGGAGGACGAGGAGCTTGCGGGGCTTGTCGTTTTGGGCGCGGTTTTGGCGCGGGACAAAAAAGACGCGACGGTAATGATAGACGGCGGCGGCGCGGCGCAAGAGGATCGGGCGCATATTTTGGCGAAGCTACGAAAGGCAAGCGGTTATATCGCCTCTTATGTCGCGGGCGCTTTGAGCTGGCGGCGTTGTCCGATTTTACACTTTAGGTTTGACGATAGTTTGGAAAACAGGACGCGATTGGACGCGATCTTCGATCGGATTCATAAAGGCGACAAATGAGCTTAGAAGAGCAGATCGCGCCGTTAATCGCAAGCGCTGGCGCGAAACTCTACGATACGGAGATCGCAAACGAAGCGGGGCGAAAAATCTTTCGCGTTTTTGTCGATCGCGAAGGGGGCGTAGACGTGGAGCTGTGCGCCAAGATCAGCCGTTTGCTTTCGCCGTTTTTTGACGTAACGCCGCCGATCGACGGCGAATACGTTTTAGAGGTTTCGTCGCCGGGCATAGAACGGCGTTTGCGGACGATCGAGCATTTTCAAGGCGCGATCGGCGAGGCAATCAAGGTTTTTTTGCGCGACAAAACTAGAATAAAAGGCGTTTTGCGCGGCGTAGAAAACGATAC
>JAISRI010000106.1 GCA_031273735.1 Helicobacteraceae bacterium | reverse complement strand
CGTCAAAGAGGAAGAAAAAGCCGCTTAAAGGCGCGAAAGATGTTTATCTTTTTTTATCTTTTGGCGGCGTGGGCGCTTTGGTTGGTAGCTACGCCGTTTTTGGCGATCGCGGCGATTTTTTCCGCCAAGTCGCGATCGTTTTTGTTTCTGCGTATGCTTCCTTTTGGCGAGCGGAGCGCCCCTTTTACCATTTATTGGCAAATCGGCGCGATAAAAATCATTA
The DNA here is from genome assembly GCA_031273735.1 of Helicobacteraceae bacterium. Taxonomy (GTDB): domain Bacteria; phylum Campylobacterota; class Campylobacteria; order Campylobacterales; family SZUA-545; genus JAIRNH01. Next base: position 17,792 of record JAISRI010000106.1, on the reverse strand, counting down.
AAACTAAAAAAAGGGCGATAAAAAGGTAAGGAAAATCCTTTCCTATCTCCTTACAAATCAGATATGTATATGTGGCACTTTGTCGTGTCTAGGACGACTATGCTGATAACGCAAGATTTGGTTATCTTTTTTATTTCTTTCCATTGATAGCCAAGATCGTCCTTCCAATACCCCTCAATACTCTCGTTTTTATAACCTAAACACGTTTCTATAATTATTGGAGAAGCTATAGGCATATAAATTGGGTAATGAAGAGTAACGCCACCTTTTAGGCAATCGCCATATAGGACTAAATCAAATACAATGTCTTTCCTATTGCCATTTGCAAAAGCCCTAATTTCTTGAGCCATCGTTATATCGGGGTTAAACTCCTCGTGGATTCTATACATAGCCAAACTTCCTATTCGCTAATTAGCTTTGAATTATAACATATGGATGACAGAACGTAAACCCCGCAATCTCCTTTGTCGCGTTTATAATTTTAATGGGCTTTTGCCCTGTTTCAATTTTAATTACGCGCAAACGCCGAATCTTTTGTCGGCGTGTTCTGTAGCGCGGCGACAATAGGAGATCGCTCGCCGGGCGCAAAGTTCGTAAACCTTGCAATCCATATTATACATCGTTTTTTTGTTTTAGACGTCGCTTTTGAGCGGCTGTTCTGACAAGACTTTTCGCGCTACGTCAAGTTGCGTGATACAGTCCGGGTGCTTAAATGCAAACATTTTATACGCAACAAAAACCGCGTCGTTGCCCGTTTTAACAATTCTCTCGCTTGTTAGCCTTGTAGCCAACCATTTTGGGACGACGCAAAGCTGAATCTCCTTGTGCGCCATATTCTCTTCGTTCTCTTTTTGCGTCCGCGATTGCCCTTCGCTAATGCCGTTTTTTAAGGCGTTCGCCGCCGCTACTCGAATCATTTATTTCCTTTTTGTCCATTAAGTATTTTTCTATTATAGACGATGAGTTTGCATTTGACAAGGGGTCGCGCTATGAGCTACTTGCAAGGGAGGTAAAAGACGCGAGCGGTCAAAAAAAATAAAAAACTCCAAAGGTTTTGACGCATTTGCGTTAAATCTGTCATAATCATGACGTCTTAAAGCGTGAGGCGCGAAGGCGTCGTAAGTCTTATAGGTAAGGGAAAGGATCGCGAATTGATGAGGCGTTGCAGAGCGCAAGTCGCGGAAGCGGAACAAAATGGCGCAGAGCAAGCGCGAGATATTGAACGCCGAACCAGAATCGGCGCGTCGCCCGTGAGAATTTTGATTAAAGCCAAGTATCCTGACGCTGAATGGAACGGGAAAATCTATGGGAATGATAGACGCGGGCATCGTATCCGTTTCGTTTATTTGGACGGCGTGAAAATCAGATTGTCGGACAGCGTAATCAGTAGTTATGACCTGTGGAGAACAATTCGCGATAAAATCAACGCCGAATACGGCTATACAACAAACTAAAATGGACAAATAATGGTATATGTCGAAAACGACGACGGGGCGATTGTATCCACTAACTATTGGGATAGCGAATTTAACGCAAGAGGGTTGGCGTTTTTAAGCATTAACGCGGGAGTTTATCGTTTGTTGCTACCCAAAAAAAGCGACGATTGGCTATTTGAGATCGCTTCCGCAAAAACCATAGTGATCAGCCACGGGCTAAATAGGAATACAGGCAAAGATGGTTTTGAAATCCTATTTGACGATCATTCAAACAACCCCTTTTACCTCCACATCGACGAACGGCAATCGGATCGCATTCCGTTAAAAATCGATCAGGGCTGGAAGGGCAAATTTGCAATCTATACCCATGATAAGCGCGAGCCAATTGTTACCTACGATAAGGTATATTTTCGGCTAGTAGCAATTCCTTGTTTTTTGCCCGCCGGCAAAGAAAAAAAGACGAGCGGCAAATGAAAAATTACGGCTCTTTGGTTATAAAAGCCGAACAAGAAGCGCGGAACGCGGGTTATAAGTGGAGCGGCGAAGCAAAAGACGCGGCAACGAGGATCGTAAAAAGCGGATTCGGCTTGACCAAAATGTGATATAGCATAGCTTAGAATCATTGGAGGAAGCATAAATTGGCAAAAGATGGGGAAAAACAGTTCATTTATATAGTTCAGGCGTCGTTAGAACCTTCAAAATGCAAAATTGGCAAGACTAACGACCTTGAGCGGCGTTTGAAAGAATATAATAGTATGACAGGCAAATCCAAGGAAAACATTTATCAGTATTTATTCGCTTGCGAAGTAAAAGATATGACGCGAGTAGAAAACGCTATTAAAGAACAATTTACCACTCTTCGAGAGGAAAAAAGCAGAGAGATATATTTTTATAATACTCCTTTGTTTGACGAGTATGTAAATTTTATAAAGTCGCATAAAATGTATGCGAGAGAAATAATTATTAGAACCGAAGAGAAAAAAGAGGTCGTAAAAATAGTAAAGAGAATAACGCCCTCTCTTGAAGAACGCGGAGTTTCCCGAAAAGAGATACTGCAAAAGGCGCAAAGAATAGAAAATGACGAGTTTTATACTAGATATGAAGATATTGAAAAAGAGCTATCAATGTATAATAAAAGAATTTGGAAAAATAAAGTTGTGTTTTGCAACTGCGACGACGCGGTTGACGATAACGAAAAGAATACATCTGCGTTTTCGTTATTTTTTATAAAAAATTTCAATAAACTTGGATTAAAAAAGCTGATATGCACTCATTACAGCGGCACAGTGGATTTATTTAATCAGGGGGTAAACGGATATATATTTACCAAAGACGGTTTTAATGAACTCAAAGAGCATCCCAAAGGTTATACAGGGAGTTTTGACCACCCGCTGTCTTTGAAAATACTGAATGAAGAAGCGGATATTGTATGCACAAACCCGCCGTTTTCGAGAGCGATTGACTATTGGCGCATCACCATTAGTAGCGGGAAAAAGTTTATAATTATTTCTAATATCACAAATCCCATAACGCCAGCGTTTATTCCCTATTTCAAAAAAAATAAAGTATGGGCTGGATATAATAGGATCGATTATTTCTTAAATCCTAAAAAACAACTTGTGGATGCGGCAGGACATTGGTATACAAATATCCCCATAAAAGATAGGACAAAATCTAAAAATCTAAAAATAATTCCATTAAAACATATACCGGAAAAATATAAAAAATATGACGATTCAGGAATGTTGATAGTGGATAATTGTTATATTCCCGACGATTATGAAAAATCATTTGCGGTATCCGCTCGACCAATATTAAACGGTTTATTGGAAAAAGGATATAAAATTATTCAGGGTACACAATACTTTCCGTATGAGGATGGTAAAAAATGTTTTGGAAGGGTATTGGTGCAGAAAATATAATAAGGGACAAGAGTAAATCGTAGCGGCGAGCGGCTAGGTTCTGCTCTAACGCTATTCGCGAGAAAAAAGGTAAAATTGACGGGGATAAAGACTAATAAAAAGCGTCGGATAAACAACCAATCTAGGGCGGTTTTTTTACGAGCAAAGCGAAATAATTTGCCTTTTGACAAAAATTGACGTCAAGTTTTGGTATCTTACAATTTCAAAAAAAAGGAGATGAGATGGAGTTTCGAGACGGGGGATTTTATATGAATACCTGCTCGGCTAGTCCAGCGGAGCAAAGGTATTCCTTCTTTACCAAAGATGGCGAGTCCAATTCGGGGCTTGAGAAGGACAGAATTACGTCCTTCAAGAAAGACCCTGAAGGTTTCTATGAGGGGACTATTACCACGCAATGTGGCGATACTTTCCGCGTTTATAGGGACGCAATCCCTAATACTTCGCCTACGTGGTTTAGGCTAAGGATAAAAGATGAAAACTGACCTAGACCTATCCACATATAACCACTATGGGGACAATCTTATCGCCACTGCGGTAGGCGAAGAGGAGATCATTGATTTGGTCAGGAAAGAGTGGGCTGAATCTGAAGCGGATAGCACAGATGGTCTTTGGGCTTTCGAGAAAGCTACAGGAGTAGTCTTCTATCGTTGGGGGGATTGTGATTTTCGCTCAAGCCCCGTCCCCAATCTTAGAGCGAGGGACGAGAGGTTTAGGATCAATACCCCGCTTGAGCAATTGAGCGAGGAGGAGCTAGAAAACTTGGTGGGATATGAGTCCTATTCCTGCCTAAGCAGGGAGGCTAGAGCCGTCTTATGCGACGGCGGAAGCCACAAGGAGATACTAGTGGCGGAAGCCAAGTATCTACAATGGGCATTTGCTTCTTGCGCTACGGAAGCAGAAGCCGCCGTTTGATTCGTGTTATAAGAAACAAAAAGTAAAAATCAATGAAGGTAAGCCCAAAAGAACACCTAAACTTATTCACGCGGCAGTATCCCGCTCTGTGGAAAATGGGCGAAGAAGTAAGAGCGTTGAAGGGAAAGCGCGGCTATCCAGATTGGGACGGAAATCTGTGCTATCTGCCGTTCGAGGCTTGGCAGGTGCAGTTAATGATCATTAAGGGAGCGACCGAGTCGCCACAAGGCGTATCCGCCGAAGCTCTCGCCGTCGCCGCGTTAGGCGCTTGGCGTTGGACGCAAGGTATATATCAATTTAACGATCTATTTCTTACCGAGTTATTAAAGACCGAGCCGCCGCAGAAAATCCAAGCCGAGATATTAACGCGAATACCGCAATGGTCGCTATATGTCGATTTTGGCGACGCTTTAAGCGGCTACGACATGGACGGCTTTTTCTGCTATATCAGCGATAATTCGGAAAACCAAGCTCTTAATTTTGTTCTTAATATAAGAGGTCGGCTAATCGCTATGATCCCAATGCTTATTGGCGCTTGGAGCGTTGAAGAAGCAATCAAGCAAATCGTTGGCGATCAGACCGATATTAAGTATTCCCAAAACGACGTTTATCTCGCAAGGATCTTAACGTCGATAGTTATGTATATTTGTTCCGATAAGCCCGATATAGCAGGGCATATTCCGGGCGATTTTCCGTCTCGCCCGCAATTAACAAAAACAAAGAGGGGTTATCGAATGTTCCCGCCCGATAAGCCTCGTTATTACCAAATAGGCGGCGAGATAGGTAAAAAGATCGAAGCGTTTGAAGCGGAAATCGAAAAACGGCGCGTCGAATCAATCGCGGCCGGCAAAGGAACGCCTAAACGTCCTCATTTAAGAAGCGCTCATTGGCACGGCTTCTGGAGCGGCAAAAAGGACGGAAGCGAAGAACGAAAATATACTCTTAAATGGTTATTTATGACGGAAGTCGGGATTTAAGCGCGACAATAACTATTTTGTAAAGTCTCTTGACAAAGGTATTTTTTTGTATTATAACTATGTTATGAAACAAAAGGTAAGGAGAATAGATGAACAAGATTGAGATTTTTGGAGCGACGCTTGAAATCGGCGCCGCATGGGAAGCCGAGTGGGAAGTAAAGGAGTTTAATAGGTTTCGCGAAGGAGTCGGCGAAATGCTGATCGTCGATTGGGCAGGCTTGGGAGAATTGAGCTACCCCTATTCGGGAAAAATTTCCTTTAGTCAAATTAGCGATTGGATCGCCGATAAAATAGGTAAAAAAGAGAACGAACATCGCCTAGAAACGATAATTAACGGAAGCAAGATCGACGAAGAATGGACGAATTGGCGAAATAGCGGAACTGATAGGCATTACGTTGGTTTCCGCTTTACGGATGCGATTTTGGAAACAATATACGCCGAAATCGACGTCGCGATTGAAAAGCTCCAAGTCGCGATAGTAAACGAAAATCGCGCGAAAGCCGCTGAAAAGGCGGCGAAGGAAGCTAAAAATGCGGCGTTGTTAGCGAGCGTAAAATCGTTTGACGCGGAGTTAGAGGGTTACGACCGATTAGGCGATATAGAATCCCCGATCTACAAATGCACGATTGTAATGCACGACGGCGAAACGCTCGTGTTTGACGATCGCAATATCCCTGATTTTGGGCGGGTAATTAACCCTATGTATGATCTAGGCAACGGGAAAAAAGGCGGCTTGCGCGTAGGGGACAAGTGGACGCAAACGAACGGATACGAACGCGGATTAACAGAGAATGAAAAGATCGCTATGGACGTCGTTTGGGAATTAGGAAAACACGCCAATTCCGCATTTTTAATGTAAAGAAATGCAAGAACCAAAAGATAAAAAATGGTGGGACGAGCGACAAGAGGAATTGCTTAGCGTTCGCCCCCGCGTTTTTGCTAAAAAATACGGAATACCGATTGGAACCGTTAGTCATCAAATCTTTATACGAAGACACCCTAAAATCCGCCCCGTTACCTCTCTAGTATGTCCCGCTTGTAAGAAAAACTTTGAAATCGTCGGTTGTGTTCGTAGTCGATTCTGCAGTCAAAAGTGCTATCAAGCCTATTACTACGAAAATAAAACCGTTAAAAAGCGCAAAAGAATAAATAAAAGACCCGAAAGAAACGCGGAATGGTATAAGCGCCGCGACGACGACGCTCTTTCGCTTTCGGTTTCGGAGTTTATCGAGAAATACAAATGCTCTAGAACCATGTATTATAAACGTCGCGTCAAATGCGGCGCATCCAAACCCCGCAAGCAAAGCTCGTGGTGGGAGGAGCGCAAAGAAGAGTTATTGGCGCTTATGCCTGTGGAATTTGCAAAAAAATACGACGTTATGCCTGCGGCGACATATTATTGGCGCATTAAATTTGGCGGTAAAAAGCCGTCGAACGCACGCGGCTATCAATGATGGGAGGAGCGTAAGGACGATTTGACGACACTCTCTCCAAAGGCGTTTGCCGAAAAGCACGGAGTAGCCGCTTGTACCGCCTTCTTGCGCAGACGACAAATAGTTAAAAATACCTAATTATTTCTTTTACAGAACCTTTTGACAAAGGTATTTTTTTGTATTATAATTGCGCTATGAAAGAAAACAGAAAGGAGATTGGGCGATGGAACTAGAGGAATTAAAAGCGCTGGGTTTTTCGGATCAAGCGATCGAAGCGATCGACGCCAACGAGATAGCGGGGTCGTTTGTGGAAACGGCTGAAACGCTTGAAAATTGGATCGAAAGCTCCAAAAAGTGGAGCGAACGCTCTAAGCGTCAAGATTTCCGTTTTGACGGCAAACCCGCGCTAGCTTGGGAAAAAGTCCAAATGCGCAAGGGCGATCGCCGCGACGCGGTATCGGTGATCGATCTAGGCGATCGCCGATTAGTGATTGACTACGATCTCGCCTGCTTTTCGGAGTTGGCGACAGATATTAAAGTCGAAAAATCGATTTGGTAATAAAGGGGTTATTATGGACAACAGAACGCCGATAAGCGGCAGATTCGGCGGGAAAGAAAGCAAAATCCTGCTTAGACAGAGCAAGAAAGCGACGATCGCGGCGGATAATAATCCCCGCGCGGCGAACAAAAGCCGCGAAGAAAACAAGCGGATAATCGCCGATAATATCGCGGACGCGATGGACAGGGCGATCGCTAAGGCGACCGAAGCGGGAAAAGCCCCGCTGACGGCCGCGAAAGAGTGGGCGATCGAGAGCGGCTATCAGGGCATTATCTTTGGGCGACCCGTAGCCGACGGCGATATTATGAGCGCCGCCAACGAAATCTGGAAAGCCTATAAAGAGGCGACAGGAGTAAAAAAATGAACAAGCTAGAGGAAGCCCTATTTCAAATGGGTCAGGTAGCTAAAGACGCTAAGCGTATAAGAAATGAAGAGCTGTATCAGAAAGCTCTTAATGGCGAAGAAGACCCATTCGACTATGAAAATGGCGTTTACTTTGATTGGGCTACAAAGAAAGGAAGTAGAGATGATTGATAGAGTAATCAATGGATTGTATGATTCGATCCGTCAGCTGAATAAAGAGCTTAGTCTTGCGACTGATAAGCTGTATCGTAGTATAGACGACAGCCTATCTGTAGAGGAGAAGGCAGAGACTCTGTCTAAAGTAGCTATCGTCTATACATATCTCCACGAGTGGGGTCATAAAGACCTTACGAAGGATATAAACGACATATACGATCAGATACGGAAGCTGGAAGGCGAAGAGGAAGACGAATAGTGTTCTATGTCTTAGCTAACTATTATAGTAATAGGCTTCCTTTGGACAATAAGGAAGCCCCAAAGCTGATTAAGTCAGAGCAGATCAATAAGAATATGGTCTATCTGACTTTTGATGTGGAATTAGACGACGACTTCTTAGCCAAGATAGTTCGTTTGTTCCATAAGAGAGGATATAAAGTTCTTCGCTGGACTACTTATGACGTTTCTTCTTCAGATAAATAAACCAGCAATAGTCATAATCGTTCATAAATAGCCCTAGATGTAAAGCGGCAAATAAGACGAGCTTTTAACTTAGTTAAGTCTATACAATTGACGCAAACGGGTTTGTGGTAGCGCGACTTTGTTTTTGTTCAAAAAACTTGCAAATTGGAATAAGGAAAGGGCTAGGCAATCGAGGATAACCATTAAACTTAGTATGCAACGTAATATGGACTCGTTTTTTCGCCCTTGTTGTCAAATAAACTTTGAAAATGGACTCTTTCCCGCTCACTTTTGGGCGTGATTAGTCCAATTTCAAAGTATATTTGACATAATTACTAATATAAACATAAAGAAAAAACAAAGAGGCGGTTTCCCGCCCCTTTTTTGACAAGAATAGAGGCGTTACTATTTGTATTCGATCTTCGATCCGCTCCAATCGATAGTAGAACCCAACTTATTCAAGTCCAACTTATACAGATCGTTATATCCGACTCCGTATAAATCGCCCTCTTGCGTTTTGTAAAAGATATGCTCTTTACCGCCGCCAATCTCTACGACTTTGCCTTGCGCGTTGCGAAGCGTAGGGTATTCGCCGTATATCGCCTTAAACGCGCTTCCGCCCGTCTGCCCCCAAGTATAAACGCTTCCGTCCTCGCCCAAAGCTATCGATCCGACGTATCTCGCGTGAAGTTGCCGTATGTCGCGTAGTATTACGACGGGATCTGGACTGCTTAGATTTGTCGCCGTCGTTCCCTGCCCAAGAGCGGTGCTAAGCCCCCAACCAATAACCGTTCCATCTTGCAACAAGGCTTCGCCCCAACCGTTGCCTCCGCCGATATAGATAATATCGCTTGCGTATTGATCGAGGTTTGTAATACGCGTAGGAACGCGGACAATCTTTTGAACGCCATAATTTGAACCTTGAAAGCCTAAGCCGCTCGCTTCGTTATCGCCCCAAGCCCAAACATGACCTTCGTTTGTAACCGCAAACGCGCCTTCATACGCTCCGCCGATCAGCCTCGCCTTTTCGCCTTTTAGATTGACTTGTATCGGAGTTTGACTATTTTTTGAGCCGCCATCGCCGAGTTGCCCGTATAGGTTGTGTCCCCACGTCCAAACTCCGCCTTCGGTATCAAGCGCGATCGTAAAATATTCGCCCGTAGCTATCTGCGTTACGTCGCTTAAAACTAGGCAAGGCGTTTGAACGTATATCCCCGTCGTAGGCTTGCAACCCGTTTCGCCGTATCCGCTTTGCCCCCAACCCCAAACGTTTCCTTCCTCGTCGAGCGCTATTAGGTGATACGCTCCGCCCGTAAGCTCCGTGATGTTTTTGAGAGTTTCTACTTTAGCTGGAGCGCTAGAGCTTGAAACCGATAGCTTGCCGTTTCCTTGTTGCGCGGAACCTCTAAATCCCCATACATAAGCGTCGCCGTTTTCGTCGATCGTAGCGCCTGTGGTGATTAGAGAGCCTTTAAAGAGGGTATTTCTTACGGCTTTAACCTCTATGTTCGCCACAATGTTATACAAACCGCTATCGCCTTCGGGTTTGTTTACCGTAACGCGATAGGTTCTGCCCGCTCTGACGTTAAACTTGATCCTATAGTCGCCGCTAGAACCGATTACCTCTTGTTCCCCGCCGCCGTCAATCTTTAAGTTTGGCGTGAAATTACCTTTGCTATCAAACGTGATAGTAACTACCCCAGAATCTTTTGGCGTTATTAAAAACGCCGGCGTATCTCTGTCTGATTTTGCCAATCCGTAAAACTTGATATTAAAGGGCAAAGGTATCTCTTCTACGGTTTCAATATCGTGCGTCATAAAATAAGCCATCAGCTCTACCCATGCCGCTTGCGATTCGGCGTCTTGAATCACGGCGTAGGTGCCGCCCGTCTCTAGTATCGCCTCTATAAAGCTGTCAAACGACGTTTTTACAGACATCGGGGCAATCGAGCTTGTTTGCGCGATCGGATCGCCGTTGATCTCCTTCGCCGCGCTTGTTGCGCTAAACAAGACGAGCGGGGTTTGCAGATGCCCGTAGTTAATGGCTATGCCGGATTGCTTTGCGCGCGCTATAGCCATATTCACAGGATTCATTCCCGAATTATTATCCATATCGGAAAAAATGTATATGACGCTTTTATTAAACCAAGGGAGGATAAAATCAAAAGAGACAGAGTTTATCGCGCTAACCGCGTAGTTGATCGCCGCCGCTACATCGGTGCCTCCGGACGAATCGATTGCGTTGAAAATTTGCCTGTTGCGAAGCTCCGTAGGCGACGCAAAAGATGAAAGCTCCCTTACATAGCTGTCAAAATCCAAAGCCGAAACCAAATAAGGCTTTTCTGTCGTAGGCTTGCTTCCCTCTAGAATATTTTTATTGATGTTTTCAAACCGTTCCAACAAACCATGCGCGGCGCCTATGCGAAGATTCATAGGATCTGTCGATGTATTGCTGCCGGAACTATCTACGGCTACGACGGTAAATCTAGCGCCTATGTCGAACGTCGCAAGGTTGCTATAGTATGCTCCCGTTTTGATTTTCCCTTTTTCAGCTTTTTCGCCGCTTGCCGTTCCTTTGATCATTACGCTGATCTCTCTTGAATAAAGGCTTGTAAATTTACTTTTTAACGCTTTAACGTCTTCGTCGCTGAAAGTATAGCTATAGGCGCCGTCCGTTTCAGGATATAACTTATCTGCTATAACTAGCTTGTGGATCAACTCGTTTTTAAGCGCGTTAAAAAAGAGTATTTCAAAGGTGTCGAGACCCGGTATTTCTCCCGTTTTTAATTGTCGCCAAGTTAATGTTGGCGCTTTTAAGCCCGTTTGATACACGGCTTCAAACCTAAAATTAGTTAGCTCTTCGTTAATGGTTGGCGCAATGCCAAATTCGCCAAAAATAGCGCCAAGCTGATGCGCCTTTGTTAAAACCGCCTCGTCTATTTTGCCAATGCTATCTATAGCCGATCCGACATAATACGAATATAAGTTTCCATAATACTCGGATATATTGCGAACACTTTTACCTTTTAGAGTATTTGCAAACGCGGAGCCTAACGGAATCGTTATATCGTCTTTGCAACCGTTTTTGCATAACGCTCTCGAGTTGCCCTCGTTAGAAGAATCGACTATATCCCATAATAAATTTGCAATAGCGTATTCGGTGTCTTCGCCGAAATACGTTATAGGCGTATTTGGTTCTAACGCCCAATTAAGATATTTGCCGTCGCCAACGTCGGGCATTTTGCCTTTGTAAGCGGAGTTTTCCAAAAGAGATACGCCTAACCAAGTGGCAAAACCCTCGTTAAACGCAAGGATTAAGGAAGAATCTTTGTTCTGATAAGTCGCGCTATTATTTTTATTGTCGTATTGATTTGCTCCGGTATGATTGCCCCCGACGCTAGACAAAGTCGATCCCGTTTCGTTTGATATAGCGTGCGAGAACTCATGCGCTATAACGTCCCAACTAAAATATCTTGTCCGCGAAATATGCAACTCTCCCGAAGCGGGGCGATAATTTGAAGCGTTTATATCTTCGTTAACAAAAACAGAATAACCTTTATTTTTGCTTACGCCTAGACTAGTATTTGTAAGGCTTTGCAGTTCTGTAAGCGCCTGAAAAACCGACCATGCGTTGGCTTCATAAGGTTTAATAGTAAGGAGATCGTCTCCCTCCTTTTCGGTCGTTTTTATATTAAAAACAGGCGTATCCGTAAAACCTACTTCAATAATAGGTTTTTCTGTCAATATTCCATCCCGAATAACAAAATTGCTTCCATATTTTGCCGTTACTTTTGCCGTGAAGCTCAAACCGTCTCGCGGTGAAATAAAGGCGAATTTGCCTTTATTTAACGTTCCGCTTGCAATAACGGCGCTATTATTATTGTCTATCACGGTTATTTCAGCTCCGTCTAGCGGTAAGAAACTAGTATAACCGCTGTTAGTAGGAAAATTAACGGATAGGGTTACCGTTTCGCCTTTTGCAAAAGATACGGGCGACGCCATTGCTCTAAAAGATAGCGACTTGGCGCGATATTTGTTGTAATATAGCTTATAAAGCCTATTTATTTCTTGTTTTCTAAGCATATAAACACGATCGTCTTCCTCGCCAAATAAAGACTTTATTTTCATTTGCTTATTGGAAAGTTCGATAAATTCGGGGCTATCCGTTAAGTTACGGTGCGCTTTATTTTTAAGAGCGCTCTCGCTATCTGCGCTAAAAAACGCCTCGCCTTCAAAGGCAAAAACGCCCAACGAATACACAGGTTCAGTCCATGTGGATAGTCCATTTTCAAATAGCTCGCCGTCTGGCGCTTCTATGGTTATCGAACCCGTAAAGTCAAACATTCCTTCGCCCGTAACGGTTACGGGGACATAAGCCGTATATGGAGCTTGCCTGCTTGCGTCGAGAATAATCTCGCCTATTTTGACCGAATTAGGATCGACGCCCACTTGCAAAGGCAGGCGCGTATCTAGTTCAAACTTAATCATGCCCGATTTCCATTTAGGCGAAGAAGCAATCTCGACGGGAACAAGCCTTGTTTCGCCTATCTTAATAGGAGCCGCTTGGCTAGTAAGGACTACTGCCCTAGGTTCGTAATCAGGCTCCGTAGCCCAAACGCAGTTAGCTGAAAACGCCAGCGCTAAAACGGCGCAAAGCCATCCGCAAACTCTATTTTTCATCTTTGACTCCTTTATAAATCGCGTCTATAAACCGCGATCGAAACGCCCGATGGACGAATGTTAAACCGCAAACTTTACTCCTCCCGCTTGTCGTTTTAACCGCTCTTTTTGCGCTCTACGACAAGGTTTGTCCGCCATTTATATGGATTGTAGCAACGATACCCTCTGACCCCACCCGATTATAATCTTTTCTTTATTTAGGTCGTTGAACGCTTTACCCCGTCGCGCTTAAGGCGATCATCGCTTGGCGATTGATCAAGACCTTACAGTTTACAAGATCTACGACAAACATCACGACCGAAAAAAAGTTACTTTAGTTCAAAAATAAAAAGGGCGGGCTGAAATAATTGATCCGCCCGTTTAAGCAATCAGCGTTTTGTTGGTTCGCCGAACATAAATTATTAAGCTACTTATTAAACGCCGCTTCAAGCGCGATGATTCGTCGAGTAAGCTCCCAAACATACGCAAGCTCTTGATATTTAGGGACTGTGCCTATAGCTTTTCCGCTATCAACTAACCGCCAACTCACGCCGTCGTAACGAATTGCTTCTACAGCCTTTGTGTAATCCCTATATTCAGCGATTTCCATCTCGACGGGTTCCTGTCGAATAATAGCTTGCGTAATCGAATTGTTTCCACGCATGACCACGCCTATATCAAGCGGATACACATATAAAACATCGTGAATTGGCTGTTTGACATACGGTCCGAAGGGCAACCCACTTCCTATCTTTCCAAAAAGATATAAAGAGCTTTTTTTATTGGGAGCGGTAAGAACAACGTTAGATTGTAGGTTTATGATTTTCTTGGCTTGAGAAACGCTTGCGCTACCTGTCATAAACCTTTCAACGTCGCAATCAATACTTGGAACATAGCCGGAAAGTCCAAGAACCCTGTATAGTGGCAAAAAATTAGCGACAGGCTCATTGATTAGACAACTCTCGTTAATACAACGATACTGAAGCTTGCGCATTATAATTTTTATAAGGTCGCGTATTCCTTCTTTGTTTTTCTGCTCTGCTAGTCCGTTGGCAAGTTGCATAATTTTTTCAAACTCTTCGTTTTTTCTTTCTTTTGAAGAAAAACCTATACAGCATAGCAAGCAGAAGATTATTAGCAAACAAAGCGCATAAAATATTACTATGCGTATATGTTCCGTTTTCTCCATTATAATTTGATGAACTTCGAGAACGCTAACCCCGCAACTCGTTAAACCAAATACGACAATAAGCACGACCAGCGCAAACCCAAAGGGCTTGCTAAAACCGAAATTAACCGCTCTCATCTTTTTATCCCCCCCCCCACTTTTTTCTGTTATACAATAATGGAATGAAATTTAGTATTGTAATGAAATTTTCAATGATACAACGCTTAAAATTATAGCCAAGTTAGGCTATATAGGCTTTTTTGCCTCGCCTTATCACGTAGCTTAGTAGTAGAGAACTATTAGGAGCGGCGTCAAAAATGATCAATCCGATCGCTTTTATAGACGTTTGCGATCGAGCGGAGCGTCTTCTGTTGTAGCGTAAAATGGCGTTGCATTGATAACTTTACTTAAACGCCGCTTCCAACTTCTTTTTAGCGTTGCTTCTTGCATAAATCATAGTCGTTTTTATATCGGCATGCCCCATAGTTTCTTGCAATGTAACTATATTGACGTCTTTATCAATGCTTTTTGTCGCGTAAGTATGTCTTAAAATATGAACTCCTTTTTTATTAACGCCGGAACTTCGTAATGTATCCGATACGATTCTCCATATCGTGCGCGGATGCACTCTTCTACCTTTTGACGTAACCGCAAACGCCTTTATATCGTAGCTTTCTAACGCTTTTATCTCTTTTTCTATTAAGCGTTTTTGAATATAGACGATCCGCTCTTTATCGCCTTTTCCAATAACGGATATTTGATAGGCTTCTTTGCCGTCGTAATGGATAAGGGACATATCGGAAAGGTTTAGATCGAGTAACTCTTGCCTTCGCAGTCCGCAATAAAAGAATATCTTAACGATTAAAATATTTCTCGGCGTTAAAAAGTCTCCTTTTTTATATTCTCTACCGAAAAGATATTTTTCCAATTTATCATATTCGCTTTCGACCAAGCCTTTTGGCAACCTTTTGGGCGTTTTAACGCTCACCCCGCGAAGAACTCTCGCATAATCAAATCTTTCGGCGTTATTGTCGCCGATGTAATTGAAAAGAGCTTTTATCACTTTAATATATTGGCTCTTGGAAGATTGAGCGAATTTGTTTGCGTTATACGCTCGCCAAGCAAGAAAGCCAAAGAAAAATTGAGAGTCTATATCGGACATCGTTATGCCCTCGCCGCGCTCGATTGCATAATCGAATAGGTAGCCTAGAACGTCCGAATAGTTTTGAAGGGTTCTTTTCGATAAGCCGCGAGAACCGCGATCGAGCAAAAATGCGTCCGACCATCGTTTCACGTCGCTAGAAAGCGATTTTGTTTGGAGCGCGTTTGTAAATCGCTCCCGCGCGGCGGTTTTGTTTTTGAAGCCCATAAAACGTCCTTTTTTCGTCATTTTCTTTATCAACGTCCCCTTACAGCTGGTAAGAGGATATTTAATCGGTAAGGATTTTACCTTACCCACTTAAAAAAAACAAGTTTTAGGGCTATTTGGCGAACGGAACTAAAACTTCAAACAAAAAACGCCTACGAAGCTAGACGGGAAGCGGCTTGACGATAAAAAGCGTATAGTTTAACTATAAAGGCTAAATTAGGCAAGCGTAAAAAATGAGATTTTTAGCAAATTCGGCGTAATTTTGTTTTTTTCTGAAAATATAGTAGTATTCATGCGTTTCAAGCGCGATAGCGTTAATCGTTGTAGGATACGGATCGTTTGCCCCGTCCGGACTATGACGATCGACGCTATCAATATCATATTTAAGGAGCCACAAAAATGGCGGACGTAAAAAGAGGCGACTTAGTAGCGGCGATCGCTACAAAGTCAGAAACTAGTAAGGCGGCGGCTGAAAGATTTCTCAACGCTACGCTTGACGTTATTACCGAAGAGATCAAAAAGGGAAACAAAGTCCCTCTCGTCGGATTTGGTACTTTTGAGGTAAAACAACGCGCCGCAAGATCGGGGATTAACCCAATAAGCGGACAGCATATAGACATCCCCGCTAAAAAAGCGGTTGTCTTCCGAGCCGGCAAATTTCTCAAAGACGCCGTCGCGTAATACTTCAAGGCTGGCATTATTCATGCCAGCCAACCTTCTTTCGCCGCCGCAAGCGTCCGTCAAATAAGAAAACAAGACGACGTAAGGCTTTGTTAGGCGGCGACTCTTTATTTACCTAATAACTATCAAATAAAAAGTGGGCGCTTTACCGCAAGATTGTCCCATACTTTTTTATTTGTTTTTCCCTGATTTGACATTAAGTTTCTTTTTTGACATGATAAAAATGACGATTGGCGCTAGAAAAAAATCTTGTCGCCTAGCGAATAGAAAGGAACTAAGAATGCGCGAATTAGTAAATCGCCGCAGAGCGATTCCTAAAATCTTAATGAAAGGACGGAAAGCATTATGACAAGAGAAGAAAGAGAGGACGCGATGGGAGTATTCGTGCCGAAATCTTGCAAGAGAAGAGCAGGAAAATATAATACGCTCTTTATGTTAAGAGCGGAAGCGAACGGGATATACGCAGTGGCGTATAACGGGTTGGAGTTTATCGGGATTACTTTTAGGTTTAATAACGATAAGGAACATAATTACGGCCGCAAAGAATGGCTAATTAACAGTCCAATCGTTAGATCATTTAACGATAAACGCGATCGAAACGAAATTCTAAACCTTCTCGACGAAACTCATAAAAAGATTTATGGCGTTGAGATGTTCAGGAAAGAAAAGAAGCAAAAATGAACGTTAAAGCGATAGTCGAAGATTGGCTACTTGAACGCGGGTATAGCGGATTATCCTGCGAGGAGCGGGGGAATGCTTGCGCTTGCGACATAGACAATTTAATGCCTTGCGATTGTTCTAACATTGATTTTTGCAAACCCGATCGTATAGACAAAAATAACTGCGATATTTTATATTCGCCAAAAAAGAAAACAAAAAGGAGCAAAAAATGACAGACAGCGAACTCCAAAAATGCAAAGAGCAAATTAAACGCCACGTGGGTTTAAGACTATGCGCATATAGAGATAGCCGACGCCGATTAAGAATAGGCTATGGACACATAATAGCGGAGATTGAAGGATTTAACTCGTTTAGCACGATCACTCAATCAATCGCGGATATGTTGTTTACCGATGATTTTTGGGACGCATTCAACGTGGCGGAAAAGGCGGCGGCGATCGATGGGAGTTGGGACTACTTAAATGTTTCAAGACAAGCCGTATTGGTTAATATAGCTTTTAATCTTAACGAAATAGGGCTATTAGAGTTTAGCGACGCTTTTGATTTTATCGTCGCTAAAGAATACGATAAAGCCGCCGACGCGATATTAGCTACTAAATGGGCAAAGCAAGCGGGCGATCGCGCTATTGAGTTAGCTCGACAAATGCGGACGGGGGAATGGCAAGAGGGAGTAGCAAAATGAAAAATAATATAACGACGATCGCCGTTAAATTAAGCGGCGACGAAATACGCCGCGCCGTGCGAGAGGGCGCGATTGAATATGAGCAAGAAGCGCACGAATTAGCGCAAAAGGCGCTTAAAAAGCTCAACAACGGCTATAAGTTTTCGCCCGCCGAATGGCAAGAAAACTTATCGAAGGCAGGAGTCCTATTAGAGCAAGCGATTGACCTGATGGGCAAGTGCGTAAAATCAGAAAAGGAGAAGCAAAATGGTTGAAGAGGGATATATACATCCAGACGCTAAGAAGGTTGAATTGACTGTTTTCAAAAATTCAGACGAGTGGCAATGGTTCT
>JAISRI010000001.1 GCA_031273735.1 Helicobacteraceae bacterium | reverse complement strand
GCCGTTATAGCGATTATCGCGATCGCTACGCCAATATTTACTAGCTTTGTTACGCAAGGTTATTTTGCCGCCGCTTCGGGCGATATTCGATCGCCTCTGCCAGAGCCATACAAACGGATTTTTGCGCAGGTTCCTATCAATTTGACGTTGGAGCAAAAAAGTTACGATCGCGGCTTATTTAGCGCGAAGGCGGTTTCGACGATCGTTTTTTCCGAATCTCGTCGAGACGGTAGAATCGGTTCGGAAAGCGAGATATTGACTATCGAATCAGACCTTTCGTTTGGTTGGTATCTATCGAGCGATTTTCCGTATCTGCATCTTGTAAAATCGCATACCACATTTCGTTTAAGCGACGAATTACGCAAGCAAGCGCGTATCGTATTTGACGACGGCAAGGTATTAGAGGGCGATATTTATTTTACGCCTAATTTTGCGGGAAAAGGGGTTTTCGCTACGCCCGCTACGTCGTTTCAAGAAGCGCGAACGACGTTTGATATTAAGCCGATTAAAATCGCGTTTAATTACTCGCCTTCCGATAATAGTCCGCATATAGAGATCGACTTGTCTTTGCTTTCATTTACGAATAGAAACGATAAGGTTTTATTTGAGGGAATACGCCTTGTAACCGACGGAAACGTTTTAGATATAAACGACGATTCTAAATATAAACTCTTAGTCAAAAAAGCGGTTATTACGGATTTAATGAAATTAGAAAACCTTAAGATCGATAACGCCCAAACGATCAAGGGCGATTTTATTAACGGGTTTGGCGAGTTTTCAGCCGATCGTTTAGCTATTCAAACGCGCCCAAAATACGATTATATCTCCAGAGAAACAAAAGAGGGTAAACTAATAACAATCGATAAGCCGTTTTTATCAATCAAAACTGATAATTTTGATCATAAAAGTTTGACTAAGCTATACGAAGTAAGCCAAAGTTTAGTCGCCGCGCGTCGGCAAGATCTAGAAAAGGCGCAAGCAGAGGTATACGCTTTGGCTACAAAGCTGTTTGAAAACGCGATCATAACGGTTAAATCAAGCGCAAACTTCGATCGAAAGCCGTTTGAAATTAACGCGGTTTTTAAGCTCGATCCTAAAATTCCGTTCCCGCAATTAGACGAACTAGAGGCTTACGGAGCCGAAAAACTGCTTAAGAAGTTGATCGCGAACGTAGATATATCTATAAATCAAAAAATCGCGGAGATTTTCGACGCGCCAAACGACTTTTACGACGGGATAGATACTTTGGTAAAAGAGAGCTATCTAAAGCGCGAAGGCGATATTTTAAGCGCGATTATTCATCTGGAAAACGGCGATATTTCAATTAACGATAAAGCGCCAAATAATCTTGAAAATCTCTTTTCAAATCAGCGATCGCAAAGAGCGTTGATAGCCTCTGAAAAGTATGGCATTGCTTCCGCTAGATCGTATCTTCAAGCCATACGCGGACGCGCCATAGCCTCAGGCGCTGGGCAAAACGTTAGATTTAAGACGTTGGATTGCGGCGGCAACCAACATACCGTTACCATACTTCCATATAACGACGCCGCTCCAAACGACGAAACGCGCCTTAATAAATTGAGTTATCCAAACGGTTTAAGTTTGCGCTCTTGGCAAGATCCTATTCCGTCGCGCGATTCAAGCGACGGCGAATGTTCGACGGCGTTAGCGCTTGTTCTCGAGCCTGAAGAACGCAAAAGATATACGACTGAAGCGCTTGGCGAAAAAACAAAAATTAAAGGTCCCGCCACTAGCTCCATTACGTATCCTAACGCCGAATTAAACGTAGATAGATATTGGCTTTACGATCCAAAAACGGGAACAATTCAACTGCAGTAATAGAAAATCGCGCGGCAAAAAGGCGAGCGATCGCTTTTGCGCCGCCAAAGTTTTGCCGCTTTGGCTATACTTGCCTCTTACTTTTTATAAAGCTAAAGCAAACAAAAGCGGAAAAATATGAATATACAAATATCTGAAATCGCCAATCTGCCGACAAAACACGGTATGTTTTTAGCGCAAGTTTTTAAGGAGAAGCAAAAAGAGCATCTGCTTATTCGCACCGAACGTTTCGACTGCCCCGCGCCGCTTGTGCGCGTGCATAGCGAATGTCTCACGGGGGACGCGCTTTTTAGCCGCAAATGCGACTGCGGCGAACAGCTCGAACTCGCTATGCGCCTGATCGCTAACGAGGGTTGCGGCGCAATTCTTTATCTGCGCCAAGAGGGCAGGAATATCGGGCTTTTCAATAAGATCAACGCCTACGCTTTGCAAGATCAAGGGCTAGATACGATCGAAGCGAACCATCAATTAGGCTTTGCGGCGGACGAAAGAAGCTACGAGATCGCCGAATATATGTTGGAGTTTTTGGGCGTAAAAAAAATTCGCCTGCTTACCAACAATCCAAACAAGATCGAAAGCCTGAAAAGCGTGGAGATCGTAGAGCGCGTTTCGCTGATCGTTGCCTCTAATCCGTTTAACGAAAATTATCTGCGCGTAAAGAAAGAAAAAAGCGGACATTTTCTATGACAAACGATCTGCGCGATCGCCTATTAGCAAACCGCTTAATTTTATTTGACGAGTTCTACGCGAAAGCCGATCAATTTACTCGAATGGCGCTTCATTGGAATAAGACGCATAATCTTAGCGGAGCTAAAAACGATCACGATATAGAAAAGCATATATTCGACAGCGTTTATCCGTTAAGTTTTTTAGGCGGTTTTGAAAGCTGTTTGGATATAGGAAGCGGCGCGGGTTTTCCGGGACTCGTTTTAGCTATGGCAAAACCGCGATCGCGTTTTACTCTTGTGGAACCGCTAAATAAACGCGCCTCTTTCTTGCAATTCGCCGCCGCGATAATGCACATAGACAACGTTACCGTAATCGATAAGCGCGTAGAGCAAACGCCGCTCGCGCTTTACGATCTAATCGCCTCTAGAGCGGTAAGCGACGCAAAGACGATCGCCTCGCTTGCCGCGCCGTTTATGGGCGAACGATCGGTTTTGCTACTTTATAAAGGCAAAAAAACGGGCGGAGAAGCCAAAGATATTAACGCCGAAACTATTAAAGCCGAACACGCCACATATCTACTAATTAAACGTAAATAGGGTTTTATATGTGATCTTGCGAAAAGGTTATGCCGTTATCTACAAAAAACCGTTTAGGGCGATCGAAAAAACCGCTTTCAAAAACCTCGCCGCGAAATATAAATAATCCGCCTTTGCCCGCTTCGCTAACGATCGCCGCTTCGCCTTGCGCGTTGCATAATCCGTAGAGCGGCGCGAATAAAAAGCAGTTTCCCCGCGTGAAAACTTCGGCGCCGCTATTGATACGCCCGAAAAAAACCGCGTCGCCCTCCGTTTCGATCCGTTCGCCCGATCGCACGGGCTTTCTAACGATTAACGTTCGCGGCGCTTTGTCGATCGACGGTCGCAACGGCGCGTCCTCTATAACAGGTTTGGCAAAAAGCGCATGATCGCATTTGACCCAAATATGCGCCAAAAAACGCCTCTGCAAAGCCTTTTCGATCGCCTCCTCGTATTCGCCCGCGAGTAGCAAAAGGTAGCGATTAAGTATCGCTTCGTGCGTTTCAATATAGGTTAGCGCCGCCTCTTTATCGCCTCGTTCCAACGAAAACTCAAAACAACGCAAACCGACTTGTTTAACTTTCATAAATCGCTATTTCTTTCCAAAACTAGAACAAACGATTATAGCCAAGCGAGACTAACGCTAAAATGCGGCTATGGAAGATACGACAATAGCACTGACTTTGACGCTTTTTATCTCGATTTTATTGGGGTTGATCGGGCTTATCGCGTTCTTGTGGGGGCTAAGAAGCGGGCAGTTTGACGACGAAAAACGCTTTACTCACGGCGCTTTATTCGATAGCGAAGAGGAGTTAAACGCCGCGCGCGATCGAGAAGAAAAACTGAAAAACGCCGCGAAAGAGGCGCGAGAAAAAGTCGAAGAGAAATAAACGCGATAAAGGCGTTAAATGTATGAAAAAGAGCTATCGGCGTTAAAAAAATCGGGGCGTTTGCGCGAACGACGGTTATTTTCCGAAAAACTAATCGATCTAGCAAGCAACGACTATCTAGGAATGGCGCATAATAAAAAGGTTTTTGAACGCGCCGTTTCCCGTTTGCGAAAGTCAAACGTTTTTGGCGCGAAAGCCTCGCAACTTGTTAATGGTTATCACGCGATCCACCGCGAGTTTGAACGCTTTTTGATAAAGACTCGCGGCTACGAGGCGGCTATGACGATCGGTAGCGGATTTTTGGGCAATTTAGCCCTATTTGAAACTCTACCGCGCAAAGGCGATTTACTACTTATCGACGAAGAGTATCACGCAAGCGGAATCTTAGCGGCGAAAACGGCGCGAGCGAAAGTTTCATTTTTTGCGCATAACGACGCGAGCGATCTAGAAAAGAAGCTAAAAACGCGCGCAAATCGCCGTTTTGTGGCGATCGAAGGCGTTTATTCTATGGGGGGCGATCTGGTTGAAAAGAGCGTTATAGAAACGGCGAAAAACGCGGGCGCTACTTTGATATTAGACGAGGCGCACTCTATTGGCGTAATTGGCGAGAACTTAACGGGCGTTTTGGAACATTACGGATTTAATTCGCAAAACGTCGTTCTTATGGGAACGTTGGGTAAATCATACGGCAGTTACGG
>JAISRI010000005.1 GCA_031273735.1 Helicobacteraceae bacterium | reverse complement strand
TTATATATCTCGTTCGCCGCGCTTTCGTGAGAGATATGGCGGTTGCGAAAACTGTTAATATATAGCTTTAGCGCTTTTAGCTCTACGACTTTTTGATCGGGAATATACGCGATTTTAATCATCGCGAAATCAGGATAACCGCTTCTAGGGCATAGCGCCGTAAACTCTGGCAGAGAAATATCTATTTTATAATCGTTTTCAGGGTTTGGATTATCCCAAAGCTCTAAATCTTTTTTTGGGTCGAATTCGTCGATTATTTTCTCGCCGTATCTCATTATAACCGATTCTCGAAGTTTCTCATAATTTTCGCAAAATCTACGCCGCCAATCGCGCCTATTTTTTCATATTTATCGACGGTTTTAAGCCCGTTGTCAAGCTCTCTGCTTCTTATGCCGTAGTGCATAGATAAAGCCGCTTCCGTAAAAGCGGCAAGATGATCGCACGCCTTTAACGCCTCGCCGTCGATCGCTTGAAAACGATCCGAATTATACGCGCTTAAATCGTTCGTAACTTGAATCATATGTTCGTTTTTGATTCGATTGGCAAATTCGTTTTTATAATAATGATCGCCCTCGTTTGATAAACCCAACAAATAGGAAAATTGTTCTTGAAGAGATTTTGGAACTAGCGGTAAAATACGCCCTGTGATCAGCTCGATCTCATAGTTATTAACAATATGTTCTAAGCCGCCTATTCCGTGCTTTACGGGCGAAATAATATCCCTTGTTAAAACCTCAGGCAGATCGTGAAATAGAGCGCAATAAAAGTTATTAACTAAACGACTTTCGCACGCGCCTATTTTAGTCGAGTAAAAAAAAGAAAAAAGAGCCACCATTAACATATGTCCCAAAACGCTTGTTTTAGGAAGGCGCGGCGTTTGCGACCAACGAATCTGAAAACGCAATCGCCCGCATAGATCGACAATTTTAGCTATATCGCCGCTTAAACCGATCTCTACCACGCCTTTATAGCGAGAATAAAGCGATATTTCTGATTCGACCGATCGGCGCAACTCCTCTATATCGCTTAAAAACCCGCCGCTTTGATAAACGATATTAAACTCGTAGCGCGTCGCTAGATAGTGAGCGGCGGCAAGCAATTTTCGTTCGTTTTTATAAACGCTTTCATTCTTGAAAAATAGGTTAATTTTTTCAAAAAAATCATTATCGACGATTGGTTTAATCTGTTGTAAAAACCACTCGTTGATCTCCTTTTTTTTCTCGGCGATCACTCTGCGATAAACGTCGGGGCGAATATCGGTAACAAGCGCCCGTCTTAAAAACTCAAAAATACCCGCTTCGATCATTTTTGGAAAAGAGATATTGTCTTCATAAGAGGCTAAAAAATAGGCGATAATAAACTTATGCGCCTGTTTGTCAAGCTCCGTAAGCTCGACAAGACGCGGATAGTCGTTCCACCTCTGAATCGATGCGGCGTTGTAAAAAAAAGCGATCAGTTCGGGCGAAATCATCTTTTATTACACGTCTAAATGCGAAACGTCTTTTGCGTGTTCTTCAATATAGGCTCTGCGCGGTTCCACCTCGTCGCCCATAAATAGATTAAAGCTGTTGTGCGCGCTGTCAAAATTATCGATTGTAACTTTCAAAAGCCGCCGCTCTTCTTTGTTCATTGTCGTTTCCCAAAGTTGCGAAGGATTCATCTCGCCAAGACCTTTGTAACGCTGAATATAAGCGCCCTTTTTCGCGCTCTCTTCAACCTCGTTCAAAACGTCTAATATATCTTTTCCGTCGAAAAGAGTATTATGCCCGCGTTCGCTCAAACGCTCATAGATATATTTTGCCTCGCTAAAGAGCGGATTTGAAAATAGATCGTCGTTAATTAACAACTCTTCAAGCCCCTTTTGCGTTTGCACAAAAAGTTGAACGCTCTGATCGCTGATTTGATAGTTTAAAATGTTGTAATTAACGCTTTTTAAGAACTTTTCAACTTCTACGAAAAGCTCCTTATAATCTAGCGCGAGCAGAGTATCTTGTTCTACAAACGTTCTTATTAACTCGATTAACGAATAACGTTTTTCAAGACGTTTTAAAGTCGATCGATAACGCGCCGCGATTTTTAATAACTCTTTTAGATCGCGATCGCCTATATTTTTAAAATCAAAACCGCTAATTCCGTTTTCTATTAAAAATTCGTCAAGCGCTTTATCGTCTTTTAGATATATGTCTATTTTACCCTTTTTATAGCGATAAAGAGGCGGTTGCGCTAAATAGACGCAACCTTCGTCGATAATTGGACGCATATATCTAAAAAAGAAGGTTAAAAGCAAGGTTTGTATATGGCTTCCATCGACATCCGCATCGGTCATCACAATAATTTTTCTGTAGCGCAAACGCGACACGTCCATCTCTTCTCCGATACCGCAACCAAAAGCGGTAATCATATTTTTAATTTCGTCGCTTGAAAGTATTTTATCTATACGCGCTTTTTCTACGTTCAATATCTTTCCGCGCAGAGGCAGTATAGCTTGATAAGCGCGATCGCGTCCTTGTTTTGCGGAGCCTCCCGCAGAATCGCCCTCGACAAGGTATATTTCGCTTACCTCTGGATCTTTGCTTTGACAATCGGCAAGTTTACCCGGCAAAGCGCCTACGCCGAAGCTATCCTTTTTGCGCGTTAGATCTCGCGCTTTTCTAGCCGCTTCGCGTCCTCTTGCCGCCAATAAAATCTTTTGCATAATGGCGCGAGCGTCGCTGGGATTTTCTTCAAAATATTTTACTATTTTTTCATAAACGAATTTCTGCACAAGAGGTTTAACGTAACTGCTTCCCAATTTTCCTTTGGTCTGCCCTTCAAATTGAGGCTCTGGAACGCGAACGCTGATAATAGCTATTAAACCCTCTTTTGTATCGTCGCCGCTAATTTTTATATCTTTTTCTTTCGCGTTTGCGTTTTTTTCAATATATTGTGTGATCGCTCGCGTTAAACCCGCTCTAAAACCCGCTTCGTGCGTGCCGCCGTCAGGAGTTTTAATGTTATTTACGAAAGAAAAACACTTTTCGGAATAAGAATCGTTGTATAAGACCGCCGCTTCCGCTTCTATATCCTCCAATTTTTCCGTAATAAATATCGGCTTTGTTAAAGGCGCGACGTCGTTTATATCGCTAACAAATTGCGAAAGTCCGCCTTCAAAACGATAAATTTCGTTAAAACCGTTCCTTTCGTCTTTAAATTTTATTGTTATTTTTGGATTTAAGTAGCACAATTCTTTAAAACGTTTAGATAACGCTTCATTATCAAAGTTTGTCGTTTCAAAAATAGAATCGTCGGGTATAAATTCTATAGTCGTTCCCGTTTTTTTTGTTGTTCCTATAGTTTTGATCGGCTCGATCGGAATACCGCAAGAAAAGTTCTGTTCAAAAATTTGCCCCGCGCGATAGATCGTCGCCTTTAGATTTTTAGAAAGCGCGTTTACAACAGAAACGCCTACGCCGTGCAAACCGCCGCTAACTTTATA
>JAISRI010000095.1 GCA_031273735.1 Helicobacteraceae bacterium | reverse complement strand
AATATATTAACGCCTTTTTCTAAGCGTTTTCATATTATTCGCGCTATGAATCTACTTAATCGATCGTATTTTACGGACGATCAATTCAGGGTTATTCTAAAACATATACATAGCGGTTTATTGGATGGCGGATTATTGATTACGGGAAGCAATCAAGACGCTGGTAGCCTCGTTAATGGAGGAATCTATCAGAAAACAAAACAAGGCTTTAACGAAATATATCAATCGGGCGGCGGATCGCCAATTAGCGATCTTATACAATCGTTTTTAATCGAATAATTACTCGCCTATTTCGGTTATGGAATCGGCGCTCCATTTTGCCAGATCGCGATCATGCGTGATCAGTAAAATGCCCGCGCTATCTAAAAGCGAAACAAGTAGCTTCATCACCTCTAACTGCGTTAGATTATCCAGCGCGCTGGTCGGTTCGTCGGCTAAAATCAACTCCGGTTTCATCAGTAGGGCGCGTAAGATCGAAAGGCGTTGCAACTGCCCGCCGCTAAGCTCGTGCGACTTGCGATCCAAAAGCGCGTAATCGATCGAAAGACGATCGCAAAGAACCAAAGCGTTATCGAGCGGCGCGACGTCGGCGATTTGATTTTTTATCGCGTAGGTCGGGTGGAACGAGGTATATGGGTCTTGAAAAATCTGGCTAAAGCGCGCCGCTTTGATCCTCCCGCTTTGCGGTTTGATATGCCCCGCGATTAGCTCTATAAGAGAAGTTTTGCCGCTCCCGCTCGCGCCTACGATCGCCGCAATTTCGCCCTTGTCGATCGAAAGATTAAAGTCGTTAAAAAGCGTTTTGTCCTTATTGTAGCCGAAGCTCAAACTCTCGATCTCAAGAACCATTTTTGGCGTCCGCCGCGTCCTGATCGCTTAAAATCGTTTCGCCTTTCGCCCAATTTTGCCTTGAAACCTCGTCAAAAACAACGTTGCAATTTTGTTTCGGCTTTTTCGCCACTCGCTCCATCGTTTCGCTGAACTCTTTGGCGATGGAGCGTTTCTGCTCAATCGTCAATTTTCCCGCCACGCGAACGCTAATATAGGGCATTTGGTTTAACCTTTATAGGCTTTTATCGCGGCGTCTAATACGGCGATCGCGTCTTCAAGAGGTTTGAACTCTTTGACTTTGACCCATTTGCCCGGTTCTAAAATCTTGTAGGTTTCAAAGAAGTTTTTGATCCGTTTAAGCGTGATTTCTGGCAGATCGTCCAATTTTTCGACGCGATCGAATTGCGGATCGATTTTGCTATTTGGAACGGCGATGAGCTTTTCGTCCTGCCCGCTTTCGTCTTCCATAACAAGAACGCCGATCAGACGGCTTTTAATAACGCTACCGGGCGCGACGGGGTAATCTCCCAACACTAAAATATCCGCCGGGTCGCCGTCCAATGCGAGAGTGCTAGGCACAAAGCCGTAATTGGCGGGGTAGAAAACCGACGAAAACATCACGCGATCGACCATCACCGCGCCGCTTTCTTTGTCAAGCTCGTATTTTATGTTAGAGCCGTAGGGTATCTCGATAACCGCCGTTACCTTATCGGGGCTTTCGCCCGCGCTTAACTTGCTAATATCCATTTGCCTCTCCTACAATTTTGATTGAATAAAGTCGTTTAGCTCGCTTACGATCGCCTCTACGGAGCGTTCGCCGTCGATCTTTTTAAGCAGATTTTTCACGGCGTAAAACTTGCGAATCTCCTCGATTGGCTCTAAGAAAACCTTCATTCGGTTGTTAAAGACCTCCGCGTCGTCGTCCGCGCCGCGCGATCGTCCAAAAACGCGATCCCTAGCCGTCTGTTCGCTAACCTCGACTTCGATCACGGCGGTTAGTTTTACGTTTTTTTCGTTTTTCAAAATACCGTCTAGCGCCTGCATTTGATCGACGCTACGCGGATAGCCGTCGATAATAACCGCGTCTTTATCGCACTCTTTGATCGCGCCGACAATCGTATTGACTACGATCTCTAATGGCACCAAATTGCCTTTGCTCACAAAGCCGTCGATCGCCTTGCCGCGATCGCTACCGCTTGCGACTTCCGCGCGAAGCAGATCGCCCGTGCTGTAATGCGCGATCTTTTCGGGACTATTTTTTGCCACGCCGTCCGCGTCGGTCGTTTTGCCGCTACCGGGCGCTCCGATTACCAAGAATAACTTTTTCATATTAACTCTCCTTTGCGTCTTATTTCGCGCTCTTTCTGATACGCAAACTAAGCTCGTTTAACTGCGCCTCTTCCGCCTCCGCAGGAGCGGCGCTCGTCAAACACTGGGCGCGTTGCGTTTTTGGAAAGGCGATCACGTCGCGGATACTCTCCGCGCCGCTCATAAGCATAATCAGCCGATCAAGCCCCAAAGCGAATCCGCCGTGCGGCGGCGCGCCAAACTTCAAAGCGTCCAACAAGAAGCCGAACTTGGAGCGTTGCTCTTCGGGCGATATGTTTAGTATCCCAAAAACCTCCTGTTGTAGCTCCTCTTCGTGAATACGAACGCTTCCGCCGCCGATTTCAAAGCCGTTTAGCACAACGTCGTAGGCGATCGATTCGATCTCCTCGATTTGCGCTTTTAACTCTTTTGGGCGCGTAAAAGGGTGATGTAGCGCCGCAATCTTGCCGTCTTCGCCGCGCTCGAACATCGGAAAATCGACCACCCACAAGAAGCGAAACGCCTTCGGATCGGCTAAGTTTAGCGTTTTTGCCAGCTCGCAACGCAGTCGCCCCATATAATCCAGCACGGTTTTTTTATCTCCCGCGCCAAAAAAGATAAGATCGCCCTCCTTCGCGCCCGTTCTTGCTACGATCGCCTTTTGTTCCTCGTCGCTCAAAAACTTGACGATCGGTCCTTGCAAAACGCCCTCTTTAAGTTTGATCCACGCTAAACCTTTCGCGCCAAACTTCGCGACAAAATCGGTTAGCGCGTCGATCTCTTTGCGGCTAAGCCGTTCGCCGTTCTCCACGCGCAGGGCTTTGATCCTGTTGCGCTTTGGCTCTTTGGCAATCTCGGCAAACACCTTTAAGCCCGTATTTTCAAGCAGATCGATAACGTCCGTCATAGGCAGATCGTAACGCAGATCGGGCTTATCCGATCCGTAAATCTCCGTCGCGTC
This sequence comes from Helicobacteraceae bacterium, assembly GCA_031273735.1. Taxonomy (GTDB): domain Bacteria; phylum Campylobacterota; class Campylobacteria; order Campylobacterales; family SZUA-545; genus JAIRNH01. The sequence continues at coordinate 5,825 of JAISRI010000095.1, read as the reverse complement.
GCGGTAGCTCATTCGCTCGAATGGGATTTTTATATCGATCGCGGCGGCTTTGAAAGCGTCTTGCAATAGCTTTTCGGCGACGCTCATTATCTCGTTTTCGTCGCAAAAGCTCGCCTCTACGTCTACTTGCGTAAATTCAGGCTGCCGATCGGCGCGTAGATCCTCGTCTCGAAAACAGCGGGCGATCTGAAAGTAACGGTCAAATCCCGCGACCATCAAAAGCTGCTTAAAAAGCTGCGGCGATTGCGGCAGAGCGTAAAACTCGCCCGGATGCACGCGGCTTGGCACGAGATAATCCCTTGCGCCTTCGGGAGTGGGGCGCGTGAGAATTGGCGTTTCAATCTCCATAAAACCTTGCTCTTGCAGATTGACTCTAATTGCATAGCTAACCTTCGATCGCAACTCAAAGTTCGCTTGTAGTTTTGGATTGCGCAGATCGAGATAGCGGTATTTTAAGCGCGTCTCTTCGGCGACTTTTGGATCGCCTATCGCAAAGGGGGGCGTGGCGCTCTTGTTGGCGATCGTAAGCGTTTCTATAATAACCTCGATCTCGCCCGTTTTCAAACGCGGATTGACCAGCCCTTCGCCGCGCAGGCGAACCTTGCCGATCGCGATTAACGCGAATTCGCTTTTTACCGCGCTCGCGATTTCGTGCGCCGATTTGCTATCCGCAGGATCGCAGACAAGCTGAATAATTCCAGATTTATCGCGCAGATCGATAAAAATAACTCCGCCGTGATCGCGCAGGCTATCCGCCCAGCCCGCAAGCGTAACGGTTTTGCCAATATCCTTTCGGCTTAATTGCGTCGCGTAATAGGTTCTCAAATACTCTTTCCTAAGCCCAAAATAACGAGCGGATTTTAGCCAACCTTAACTTCCGAGCGATCGAAACGCGATTAAAACCAGCTAAATACGCGATTAAAGTATAATGCGCCGATAATTTTCTATAGGGCGGCGTTATGCAAAGGCAAAGGTTAGAGTTCAGGGGAAACGCGCACGATTTTTTCAAGGTGTGGATTATAAACTTGCTCCTAACGATTATTACGTTTGGGCTTTACTCCCCTTGGGCGAAAGTTCGCAACAATCAATACCTCTACGGCAACGCCTATCTAGGCGATCATAGTTTTGAATATACCGCCAATCCATTTAGAATCTTGATCGGCAGGCTGATCGTATTTGGCGGCTATCTAACGTTTTCCGTATGCGCCAACATTGGACACTGGGAGGTTGCAACGCTTATTGCGGCGGTTTTTGTATTGTTAATTCCGTTTTTTATCAGGCAGTCCGTCGCCTTTAAGCGGCGATATACCCGCTTTCGCGGCGTTAGTTTCAAACATACCGCTTCGGCGTTAAGCTACTATAAAGCGACACTTCCGATATTCATTATCTTATCGATTATTGTCGCTATTTACGCGGCTCCTATGCTTGGGGTTTTTAAGCCGCGCAACCTATCTGACGGTTTTTTTGTCGCTTGGCTCTATTCGCCGCTTATTATATACGCAGTCGCCGCGCTTTTAACTCCCTATGTTTTCGCTTTGATTAAACGGCTAATTATCGGCAAAACAAGCTATGGTCATACGTCGTTTGAATACAATTTGAAAATAGGCGCCGTATATTTTGTCTTTTTAAAATACTCTTTGATCGTTCTCGCGTTTGTCGTTATTCCGCTGATCGCAATCTTTGATTTTTATACAGACGCTTATCTTAGGCACGTTCCGACTCCGCTTATTATTCTTTATTTTACGTCGATCTTCGTATTTTACGCGGCAAAAGGCGCGTTTGACGCTTGGATCGGCAGAGTTGATTTTAACAACTGCTCGATCGGCGGCTTTAAGACCTTTTGCGAATATAGGGCTAGGGAGCTTGCGCCGATCTATATCGTTAATTTTTTCGCCCTACTTTTTTCTTGCGGTTTATTATACCCTTGGGTAAAGGTTCGCGTTCTTAAATATAAATTAGAAAACGTCGGCTTTGAAAACTTGGATCTAGACGGCTTTACGGGCGAAATCGAACGTCAAAAAGGCGCGCTTGGCGAAGAGACGGCGGACTTTTTCGACTTGGATATAGGGTTTTGACGCAACAGAGTTTTAAAGCGTTTTATTTTGACGGCAGATCGTCGAAACCGCAAGAAGTTACGCTAGTTTTATTAGACGATTGCGTTTGGATTCAAGAGATAAACGTTACATACTCGTTAAAGACGATCGAGATTGGCGCGAAATTAAAAGATACGCCGCAAACCGTTTCTTTTACGGATGGTTCTTATTGCGCGCTTTTGGCTTCCGATTTTTTCTCGCCTCCTAACGACCGAATCAATCGTTTTGCCTTCAAACTAGAGTCTAAAATGCGTTACGCCGTTTTTGCTATTTTGTTTATCGCGCTCTTGACGGCGTTTTCGCTTACTTACGGTTCTACGCTTGCGGCGAACGCGATAGCCAAAGCGCTGCCTCAAAGCGCGATCGACGCGATTAGCCAAAGCGCGTTGAATATGTTAGATAAAGATTATCTTTCGCCCTCCGAGTTAAGCGAAGAAAAACAAGAGCTTATTAAACGGCGTTTTGAAAAAATTAACGACGACAAATGTTGCGCGCTTCGTTTTCGCCGATCGAATACGCTTGGCGCTAACGCTTTGGCTCTGCCAAACGGCGATATTATTTTATTGGACGATCTAGTCTATCTTGAAGAAGACGAACAGTTGCGCGGCATTTTGGCGATATTGGCGCACGAAAAAGCGCATATTAAACTTAAGCACGGGCTTAAAAACGTTATCAAAGTTTCGATCTCCTCGGCGATCGTAGGCTATTTGATCGGCGATTTTTCGGGGCTTGCCGCAGGCGGCGCGACGGCTATTATAAACGCGGGCTACTCGCGCGAATACGAAGAGGAGGCGGACGCTTACGCTATCGAGAAAATGCGCGAGCTTGGCGTTTCGACGCGTTACGCGGCGGATATATTTGAAAAGTTGCGCCTAAAAACGGGCGGCGGCGGTTCTTTGCTGGATTCTCACCCGTTAATAGACGAGCGCGTTAAGCGCTTCAAGGAAAATTAAGGCGAAAGAAAGACTGCCGTCTTATAGTTTGGCGGGGTCGCTTTTTTCGATTTTATAAAGGCGAAGAGCGAAAGCCCTTCGCCTATACTCAGGCGACTATCTCGACCTCGGCGGGATCGCTTTGCCACAAGCCGTGCTTGGTGCAGTAGCTAAGCGCCGTTAGTTTAAGGTTTTTATGAGGCACGATAAAAAAGATAATCTCCGCTTGACCTTTATTGCCTTGACCGCCGTTTATGCCGCTAAGAAGCGTAGCGGTCGCCAAAAGCGTCTCGCGATCAAAGAGTTTGATCTCGTTGATATAGTGATCGGTATCGTCGGGGTGCGAATAGTTCTTGCCCAGACGGACGTTCACCGCCAATTTTTCTCCCGCCTTTGCGCTCTTTGCGACATTAATAAAGGGCGAATGTCGATCGATATAATCCTTCTTCGCCTCTTTCTCTTCGGGCGATAGCTCGACGTATGCGTTTATAGTCGGCATTTTTTCCTCCTTCGCCAATTTTCACGCCGTTATACAACGACGTAGGACAATTATACCAAAAATAGGAGTTAAATACTCTTGTTTAGCGTCAATTACTTTGCCTTAACCTCTTTGATCGTCGCTTTTTTGATCTCCTGTTTGTCGATTGGCTTGTTTGAGCGATCGGCGGGGACGCTCTCGATCTTTTTGACGACCTCTTGTCCTTTGATCACGCGCCCAAAAATGGTGTGGCGGTTGTTTAGCCACTCCGTTTTAACGGTGGTGATAAAAACCTGCGATCCGTTGGTTTTTGGTCCCGCGTTTGCCATTGCGAGCAGATACGGTTCGTTGAAGCCGATCGCCGCGTTAAACTCGTCTTCAAACGGCGCGCCCCAAATCGACTCTCCGCCGCGCCCCGTTCCCGTAGGATCGCCGCCTTGGATCATAAAATCCTTAATGACGCGATGAAAGATCAACCCGTCGTAATAGCCGTTTTTGATATGGGTCGTAAAGTTTTCGACCGCTTTCGGCGCAATTTCTGGCAAAAGCTCGATCTCGATCGTCCCTTGCGTCGTTTCTAAAACCGCGATTTGCTTCACGTTTGCTCCTAGCGCTTCCAGAGCGACAAGCAAAATCGCGCATACAGCCGCGCTAATTCGTCTTGACATACTTGCTCCTTAATAAAGATGAAACCTTATTATGCGACAAAACGCCTTGCAACGCCAATGTGATACAATAGGAATATTGCCGATTAACGGAGTTTTCTATGTTTGCGCGTCTATCGCCAAAAAAATTGTCCGCGAAGATTTTATTTACGCTCCTCGTTTTTTTCGGCGTCGGATTTTTCTCCTTATTCTTATATTTAAAAGCCGACTATAATTCGCTTATCTCTGAAAATACCAAAAGAAACGCCTACGTTTTGGGCGATTCGATCTTTCAAACGTTAAATATGGCTATGGATTTTGGAGACAGAGAGGCGATCGACGGCGCGAAAGAAAAGGCAAGGGCGCTAGAGAACGTCGCGGGTCTGAATCTGATTCGATCGCCAAAAGTAATAGAGCTTTACGGAGAGGGCGAAGCGGCGGCGCAAGACGATTTGATCAAAGAGGTCTTAGCGAGCGCTAAAAGCGTAATAATAGAAAAAGACGAGAACGACGAACATATCATTCGGCTGATCGAGCCTCTAATCGCAAACGAAAGCTGTCTAAACTGTCATATCGGCTCCAAGATCGGCGAAACTTTAGGAGCGATCGACCTGCGTATTTCGATGTCGGATTCCGACGCGACAATCCGAAACTCTCAGATCAAGATCGCGATCGCTATGTTTGGCGCGTCCGTTTTGCTGTCGATCGTTTTTCAACTATTTTTTCGCAAAGAACTTTTATCCCCGATAAAAGAGTTAGAGCAAATCAGCGCCGATCTAGCGGGTAGCGAAGGCGATTTAACAAGAAGGCTTAACTTTAATCGCGACGACGAGTTAAGCGAAGCAACGCGCTACGTCGACGCGTTTATAGATAAAATTCAAGGGACGGTTAACGCCGCCAAAGACGCTGGGAAAGAGACGTTGGGCGCGGGCGAATCGCTTAAAGAGATTGCGGGAAGGATCAGAATCGACATTCAAAACCAAAACAATATGACAAGAGAGACAAGCGACTCTTTACATAATATCTACAACGGATTAAACGAAAGCGAAAAAGCGACAAGCGCGACAAGCGACGATTTACAAAAGACCGCCGTTACCCTCGACGAGTTCGCGAACAAGTTTTCTGCAATCTCTAATCATATCGCGCAAGCGAGCGAGAAAGAGGCGCGAATTAGCGAACGACTCGCGGCGCTAAACGACGACGCTAGTCAGGTTAAAAACGTACTTGGAATTATTAGAGATATTGCCGATCGGACGAATCTTTTAGCTTTAAACGCCGCGATAGAAGCGGCGCGGGCGGGCGAAGCGGGACGCGGCTTCTCGGTCGTAGCCGACGAGGTGCGAAAACTTGCCGAGCTAACGCAAAAAAGTCTTGCCGAGATCGACGCGACGATTAACAAATTGGTTCAGGCGATCGGCGATTGCGCGGAGGGTATGAGCGATAGCGCGGCGGATATGAACGCGATCGCTAACGACGCTTTGCAAATTCGAGGCAAAGCTACGGAAACAACCGAAATGATGAACGAGAGCGCTAAGGTCGCGCGGAGTTCCGTAACGCTATGCGCGGGTATTGCAAAACAGGTTGAATCGCTAGTTATTTATGTAAACGAGGTCTCTTCTCTTTCGGAAAAAAACGCAAAAAGCGTCGATATAGTTTCCGATATTGCGGCTAAAATTTT